>JBJTUI010000129.1:0-9776 GCA_046080625.1 Elainella sp.
CAGGCACCCGAAACGGCTCTGTTCTACTTTTCCGGGCACGGCATTCCAGATCGCGAGGGCTTTGACAAAGGCTACCTGGCAACCAGCGACACAGACCCCAACAATCCTCAGTCCGCAATCTCGCTGCGGTGGTTGCAGTGGCTTCTGTCTGAGAGTCCGGTGAAGCAGCAAATTGTGTGGCTCGATTGCTGCCATAGTGGCTCGCTGCTGGTGAATGTGGGCGCTGCCAATCCGGGCAATAGCGAAAGCCGCGACCGCTGCTTTATTGCCTCATCGCGAGAGTTTGAAAGCTCTTGGGAAGACCTCAACAGCCCTCACAGTGTGCTGACCAAAGCGCTGCTGGATGGACTAGACCCGAATCGATTACCCGGACGCTGGATTGATACGTTTGCGCTGGTGGATTACATCAATCAGGCGCTCAAAGGCGAGCTGCAAACTCCCGTCTGCACCAATTTCGGGGAGGCCATTCGCCTGACCAAAACTTGGCGCGTTGCGGATCAGCCCACCGATGATACTCAGGCCGACCGTGGTATTTGTCCCTACAAGGGGCTGGAGTTTTTTGATTGCAACAGCGAAGACCCGAAATACTTCTTTGGCCGCGACCGTCTGGTTGGGCAACTGCTCGACCATGTGAGGACTAAAAACTTCCTGGCTCTGGTGGGTGCATCGGGCAATGGCAAATCTTCGGTACTGCGGGCAGGGCTATTGCATCAACTGCAACTGGGCAAGCGGATTACTGGCAGCGACGGCTGGCGGATTCGGATCACCCGACCCGACCAGAAGCCGATGCAGAATTTGGCGCTGGCTTTTGTGGAGGACGGACTCTCTGACCTGGACAGGGCGGCAGCCTTGGGTAGTGCCACCGGATTGCTCAACGAAGGGGCAGCCGGACTACAGCGATTGGTGCAAGCCTCCACAGCTCCCCGCGTGATTCTGGTGATTGACCAGTTTGAGGAAGTGTTTACCCGCTGTGAAAATGCCCAGGAGCGAGAACAGTTCTTTGCCTGCTTGATGGGAGCATTGTCGAGCACCGACAACAAGCTCTGCCTGATCATTGCGATGCGAGCTGACTTCATTGGCAAATGCTTTGAGCAGCCCTACAGCGGCTTGGCCCAGCAGATTCAGCAACACCTGATGAACGTGCTGCCAATGGAGCCAGAGGAACTGAAAGCAGCGATCTGTAAACCTGCTGAACAGGTAGGGCTGGAGATTGAACCAGCGCTGGTGACAGAAATGCTCACCGATATTGCTGGAGCGCCCGGAAGTTTGCCGCTGCTCCAATACACACTGAAAGAACTCTGGCAGCAGCGCCAGGGCAACCGACTGGTTTTGTCTGCCTATCAAACGCTAGGCGGCATCAGCGGCACCCTGGATCAGCGAGCTACCGCTATCTACAACAGCTTTGAATCGGCAGAGCAGCGAACCGTGCAGCACATTTTTCAGCAGCTCACCCAGTTGGGCGAGGGCACAGAAGATACCAGGCGGCGCGTTTTTCAGGCTGATTTAGTGGCAGAACCTCAGCATTCGGCTGTCCAGGTGCAAAGGGTAATTGAACGCCTGTCTAGTCCTGAGCATCGCCTGCTGGTAACGAGCGAAGTGGTCAGTAAGGCAAATCAGTCAGAGCGGATGGCGATTGTGGACGTGGCCCACGAAGCCCTAATCCGTCATTGGAAACTGCTGCGTGAGTGGATTGAACAAAACCGCGACCTATTGCGGCAACAGCGCAAAATTGAAGCCAGTGCCGATGCTTGGCGCGAGCAAGGGCAGAAGCCGGGGTATCTGTTGCAAGGGCTACCACTGACTGAAGCCATGCATTTTGACAAACAGCAGCGCGATACTTTTCCGCTATCCGATCCTGCTAAAGCGTTTATTCAACGCAGCATCAAACAACGCCATTGGAATCGGCTGAAAACAGCGAGTTGGTTGATTATTCCAGCCTTACTTGCAGTGGGTTTAGTAGAGTTCAGTCTGCGGGAAGCAAGTGTTACAGCCACCAGTGCTCGACTAGATCAACAAGGAACCTATGAAGAGCGACAGGCTATTGAAGCACTAGGGTCTGTTTTAAAATTACAGCCACAAGAGGATAGAGGCTAGAGTCAGCATGGCCAGGTAGTTCTGGGCATCCTTCTCGTATCGCGTCGCAATCCGCCGATATTGCTTCAAGCGGTTGAAACACCGTTCTACCTGATTCCTCTGGCGGTAGAGATCCTTGTCAAACTTTCCTCGGTGCTTCTCGTTATCCTTGCGCGGGATCGAGTAGCGAATGCCCCGACGCCGCAAGTAGCGGCGGATCTGGTTGCTGCTGTAGCCTTTGTCGCCCACCACTCGCACAGGCCGCACCCTTGGCCGCCCACCACTAGAGCGCTTGACGGCTCCTTGCTCCATGAGTGCCTCAAACACAACAACCTCATGCCGCTCTCCGACTGTAATCAAGAAGGTGATCGGCTTGCCGTTGCCATCGCATCTCAGGTGAATCTTGGTGCTAAACCCACCTCTGGACCAGCCGAGTGCCTCGCGTTGCTGCACCTGCTCAATAGCGGTGAGGGGACTGGTGGGGTCTAGTGCCCCCTTTTTGCCCCGGCGGCGTGCTGGTGCGCCCGGATGACACTGCCGTCCACATGATGCAACTCCCAGTCGAGTTGGCCTCTAGCATCGGCTTGCTGCTGGAGCGTGGCCAGGATGTGCGACCACAGTTGCTGCTTTTGCCAGCGGTAGAAGCGGCCTGATACGGTTTGCCATTTGCCATAGCGTTCGGGTAGGTCTCGCCTTTCTTGAATGCCCGCAGGGCTATAGGGGCACCGGTTCTGAGCACCCAGAGGATGCCGTTGATCACGGTGCGGTGGTCAAGGCTGGGGCGTCCGATGCGCGGCTTCTGGTGGGGTAAGAGCGGCTGGAGGCGTCGCCACTGGGCGTCAGTCAGCTCACCCCGGCGATGAATTGAGCGAGGCGGAAGAACCATAGACAGGCTAAACTCGGCATATCTAGGGTTCCCAGATCTTTAAAACACGCCCTAAAAAATTTTCATCCAGTCCTCTCATTGTTGAACCTCGTTCAAATCTCGTCTAAATCTCGTCCTGAGTTTTGTCCCGGAAATTACCCGAATCGGCAGCAGCGCCAACTAATCTACTGTAAAGGTGTTATATCAATTCCTTTTGAGGCCGCACAAGATTAAATGGGAATGTCAATTGGGGGGCAAGGGGGCGGAGTCTTTCTATACATGCTGATAAAAAATTGGGACTAAAACCGGAGAAGAGTTCCGCATTGGCTGCTGTCCGCAGGGCTCGCCTCACGACCTTAATTTTCTTGATCCTTGTCAAACTATTCCAAACTATAAGGGCTTCTCCCTAGGAGGGGAATATGGAGCCCATATTTTTGCTACAAGACTCGGCATTAAAAAAACCGGAAGGCCACTTCAGCCCTCCGGTTCAGTTTATAGAAATCCGCCGCGAAGTTCGGCAGATCGCTTAGGTGCTTCTAACTAGATGCCTTTAACTAGGCCCTTCTAGGCGTCGTTCAGGGCCGCAATGCCGGGCAGAACTTTGCCTTCCAGCAGTTCCAGGCTGGCCCCACCCCCGGTCGAGATATGGCTCATCTGGTCGGCCAGACCCACCTTCTCAACGGCAGCCACCGAGTCGCCGCCACCAATAATCGTGGTCGCGCCGGTTTTGGTGATCTCGGCCAGCGAATAGGCAATGGCTTCGGTGCCCTTCGCGAATTTATCGAATTCGAACACGCCCATCGGGCCGTTCCAGATCACGGTTTTGCAGTCGGCCAATGCTTCTTTGAACACCTTCACCGCATCCGGGCCAATATCCAGACCCATCCAGCCGTCGGGAATGCTTTCGACACTGACGGTTTGGGCTTCGGCATCCTTGTCAAACTTGTCGGCCACCACCACATCCGTAGGCAGCAACAGCTGAACACCCTTCTCTTTCGCCTTAGCTTCCAGCGACTTGGCCAGCTCCAGAAACTCATCTTCCACCAGGGATTTGCCGACGCTGAGGCCGCGCGCCTTGTAGAAGGTGAAGATCATGCCGCCGCCGATCAGCAGCTTGTCCACTTTCTCCAGCAGGGTTTCAATCACAGTGATTTTGCTGGACACCTTGGAGCCGCCGATGATCGCCGCTAGCGGGCGCTGGGGGTCTTCGATCGCGCTCTGCAAATACTGCAATTCCTTTTCGATCAGGTAGCCCGCCACCGAGGGCTTCAGGTAGTGGGTGACGCCTTCGGTAGAGGCATGGGCCCGGTGGGCCGTGCCAAAGGCATCGTTGACATAGAGGTCGGCCACGGAAGCCAGCTTTTTAGCGAACTCCGGGTCGTTGGCTTCTTCTTCGGCATAGAAGCGGACGTTTTCCAGCAGGGCTACCTGGCCGGGCTGCAATCCAGCTACGGCGCTGGCTACCTCGTCGCCGATGCAGTCGTTGGTTTTGACCACGGGCTGACCCAACAGCTCCGACAGCCGCTCGGCCACGGGGGTAAGCCGCATGCTGTCAACCACCTTGCCCTTGGGCCGCCCAAAGTGGCTGGTCAAAATTACCTTAGCGCCCTTCGAGGTTAGATCCTGGATGGTGGGCAGGGCCGCCCGGATGCGAGTGTCGTCAGTGATTTTGCCCTGCTCGTCTAGGGGCACGTTGAAATCTACCCGCACCAGGACGCGCTTGCCAGATAATTCTTCCGCCGACAAATTTCCTACAGATTTTTTCGCCACAAGAACCCCCCTAGATGAGTCTTTTTACCTATTTGGTTAATCTAATGGATTATTGTATCGGCTAAGGGGATCATTCTCAGAACCCAAAATCGAGATTCCTGAAGAAGATTTGAGAAAAGTTCTGTAGCCCTGAGCACCTGCTACCCCTAGAGCCTGCGGTTTGGGCGGAGGTTAAGAAAGAATCAAGGATCGGCGGGGGCTGGTCAATGTGGATAATAGAAGTAAAGCCAGCAACTCAATTTCCGCCGCTTTACTATTCTTGCTGTGGGGATGCGCCATGTTTAAAACCGTCCTATTTCCCATCGACCAGAGCCGTGAGTCCCGCGAGGCCGCCGATACGGTTGCCGAGATGGTCAAGAGCTTTCAAAGCAGGCTGGTGCTGCTCTCGGTTGTCGAGTCAGCAGAGGAACCACCCAGTACGGCTGCCGATCAGGTGATGACCTCTGCCGAGGCGATTGCCAAACTGCTAGAGGAAGCCAAATCCCTGTTTAGCCAGCAGGGCATCGACGCCGAGGTAATCGAGCGGGAGGGCAAGCCCGCCTTCACGATCTGCGATGTGGCCGACGAAGTCGAGGCCGACCTGATCATCATGGGCAGTCGCGGGTTGGGCCTGACCGACGAAGGCGCTGCCGAGAGCGTCACCAATCGGGTGATCAACCTCTCGCCCTGCCCGGTGATGATTGTCCCCTAGCAGCGGCGCTGAATCTAGCCGAACAGATTAATCTGGGCCACAAAGGTAGCGAACTGGCCCGAGCCTGCCGGAGCTGGAGTGCCCGAAACCTTGATGAAGAAGGTGCCGTTGGGCAAAGAGCGCTGTTTCTGACCGTTGATATTGTCCAGGCGGGCCAGCAGTTTTCCGGGCTTGTTCTTCGCGGCTTGGAATAGCTCCATGCGGGTGGCAAACTCACCACCCCCGAAGCCGATAATTGGCTTCAACGGCGCAGAAGAGGCTCTGCCGCGAATTCGAAAGCGATACCACTCCACAGTCTCGCCGGCCTCTAGCGTATCGGCCACTTGAATCGTGGGAGAGAGGCCGTTGCCCAGCACCGCTGTGCCGAGAAATCGCGCCTGCCGAAATGTATTGCCACCGTCCATAGTCGTCCTCAAAAAATTGGATATGGGGATTCATTTGGCGTATTTTTTCTGAGCGCAGCTCCGAAAACAGCAGATCAAACAACTGCAAGCACGCTAGAAAAATTTACGCCGTTCAATCCTATTCGAAGTTGAGCTCTATTGCCAAATTTGCTGATTTTTAAGCAAATTTACTGCCATATCAGATTTTCAATTTCAACTCGTGATGCAAAACAGAACTGTCAAGAGGGTTCCCCCAGATTTTGCACCTCTCTCGTTTGTCCCCTAGACGCTGCGAAGCACCATTAGCCACACCAACAAACAGCAGGGTCATGGACTTGCTTCAATCGCTTCCCGTTAGATTCGCGGGTGTTTTATTGCAACTGGGGGCAACTGGGGCCAGAACTAACCGCGCTGCTCCAACTCGCGCCGGACGCTGAGGCCAATTTGCAGTGCTTCGTTCAGCAGCTGGCCATATTCGGTGGCCTGGTTGTTGATCTGCAGGGTTTGCAGGGTAGCCAGGTTGGTTTCGATGCTGGCAAACAGCTCCTGCCGTCGGGTGATCAGCCGCTGGTGCTTGCGGAGAATTTTTTCGGTGATCAGAGCATTGATCAGGCTTTCGCGGCTGGCAGTCAGGGCCTGCAGGACCTCGCTGCGATCGATCAGCCGCACGGTTGCACCCTGGACGCGGGCCAGTTCGTCGATCACATCTACAGCGGCAATGATCTCGTTGTGTTTATCGACCTCATCTAGTAAATGGGCCAGGGTTTTGAGCGATTGGGTCTGACTCCACATATAGAGATTCCAGCCCGCAAACATCAGCAGTGCCAGGGTCAGCAGCGCCAGCATAAACGGTAGGGTATTGCTGCTGGTGAGGAAGCCGAGCCCGCGCCCGACAACCAATCCGACGGGCAGGCAGAAAATAATGATCAGGCCCAGCGTGAACGATTCAGTAATCAGAAACGGAATCAAGCGATGCATCGATCTAAATACGGATGGGCGATAGATCCGGCCCATAAAGGCATCGCTGATATCCAGACCCGTCAGCTTTTCTAGCTGGCTTGCGGTAATGCGCAGATCGGTTAAATCAGGCTGCATAGTGTCTCTGCCAATCT
Source organism: Elainella sp. (assembly GCA_046080625.1). Lineage (GTDB taxonomy): Bacteria > Cyanobacteriota > Cyanobacteriia > Elainellales > Elainellaceae > Elainella. The sequence continues at coordinate 6,895 of JBJTUI010000129.1, forward strand.
AGTTCCAGCCCAGCAGAGTAAACAGCGCTCTGAACACCTGGGCGTAGAAGTTGCCTTCAATGTTGCGGAACAGCTGGAACGGCTCGCCCGGTGCGCCAAAGAAGGGCCGCAGAGTCCAGCCCAGCTGACTGCCCACCAGCGCGTAGAGCACTAACCAGAATTGCAGCAGGCGTCTGCGAGTGCGTTGATTGCTGAGCTGCACGGTTTCGGTGCGAGAAAGCTGAGGCTTCGGCTGGTCAATCGCCACAAAGTCATCCTGGCCCAGCTGCGGTTCTTTGATTTTTGTGATTCCGGGCTTGTTCGCTGCCTCGTAGCTCGGCTCATAGCTCGGCCCATGGCTCGGCTCATAGCTCGGCTCATACTCTAGCTCGGCTTCGGGCAGGTATTTAGCGCTTTTTGTGGCGGGCAGCCGATCCATCGTCTGCATCGCCTGATAGAAGAAGCGGACGCCCATCAGGCCAGTGAAGCCAAAGATGGCGACATTGAGCAATAGAAAGAAATTGTAGTCGTGAATTGAGATCAAAAAGAACAGCGTGATTGGCGCGAAGCTAAACAACAAAACGCTGATCACAGAAATGCTAATCAAAACCAGAACCGTATATTGGCCGAACGCCAGAGCTGAACCAAACAGAATATCGAAAAAATACAGGGTCGGCAAACAGATCGTCAGCGTAATCAGGTAGAGGGCGGGTAGCTTGATCGCTGAAGACAGAATTTGCAGTCCGCCGCTGGACGAGCCAATAATCGCGCCATAAATTGCTAGGAAGGTGGAGCTGGCGATTAGCAGCGAGCCAATTTTCTTTTCGGTCCGGTAGTTTTGTCGAATCTCGTCAAAAAATTGCTGTCGGTCGCGCAATAGTGCAATCAAAGTGGAAAAATGCTTCATTAACTCTCTCCTGGTTGACCTGTTTGCTGCGGTTGGTTTCAGAATGCCCGCAGGGTTCTCTAGCTCAACTGAAATCGACTGCACGCTAATGGAATTGGAAGGGCAACACACATGTGGCTTCGTCCTGGGCTCAGCCGCAGCGCCCAACTAAAACGATCGGGTAGCCAAATCTGCCCTAACCCTGATCAAAAACGGGGCAGATACCCGGTGCTAAGGGGAACTACAGGGCGGGCCGGGGTGATTTCGGATACTTTGTAGCACTAGGCGCTGGGGTCGGGCTGGGAGCGCAGCCAGTAGGCAAAGGTCGGAGCTGTGAACGCCTCCTGGGCGGCAGGCTGATCGAGATCGACCAGGTTGGGGCGCAGCAGGTTGGGTAAAAACTGCACGTCGTATAGCTCCCGGCAGCCCGTAGGAAACTCCAGCAGACCCACCGTCACCCCGCGCCGCAGATCCACCAGGGCAACCCCGCAAATCAGCTGCCCAAACCTTGACTGCACCGGCAAATTAGCGAAGCGGGCTTCTCGGCCCTGACAAAGGCCCACCAGGGCAAAATCACCGACCAGCGCCAGCCCTCGGCCAAATCCGGGCAGGGTACAGACGACCTCGCGTTCCCAGGTGGCCGGATTGACCCGCCAGAGTTCTCCCTCAGCCGAATTCAGCAGCCAGAGCCGCCCTTGGTGCCAGCGGGGAGAATGGGGCATCGACAGGCCGCGCAGCACAATTTCGTCAGTTTCCACCTCGATCACGATGCCGCCAGCCTGCTGTTCGCGCCAGCCCCCGGCCCGATCGGATTCACCCAGGGCCGTGACGTATTTGGGTTTGCCCTCTACCAGGGCCAGACCGTTGAGGTGGCAGCGGTCTTCCGGCGTCAGGGCCGAAATGAAGGGCGGGTACCAGCGCGGCACAAAGCTGAACTCGGGGCTGAGGCTGGCCAGACAGCTAAACCGGGTGTTGACCAGCCAGAGGCCGTCCTCGCCAAAGCCCAGATCGTGACTGTACAGATCGCCCGTGTGGTAGGTGGCACGCGGCAGATACAGGCCGTCGTAGCGTCCCGGCTGGTGCGGCAAATAGTCGAGCGCCAGGGGCTGGGCATTGGCAAATAGTCTGATAGCCTGCTGGGTCGAGAGGGCCAGCTGGTTCCCGGCCACCGCCACGCCCATCGGTTTGACAAACTCGCGGGCCAGCAAAGTCACCTGCTGCCCGTTCCAGCCCACCAGCAGCAGCCGATTGGCCTGGTAGGTCGTGACAACCAGCGAACCCTGGGCCTGGCTGATCCAGTTCAGAAATCCGGCGTCGGCTCGACAGGTGATGGCGGTATCGGAGACGGGGATCGGAGGCGCTGCGGCAATTTCTGGACTGGGCTGCTGGGGCAGGTGAGGTTGAACCCTCGGCCCATTGTCTGCCTGCCGCTCGACCCAAACCTCCTGAACGGGAAGTCCGGCCTGCCAGCGCTGCCAGATTGCCCGGTAGCCCGCCTCCAGATGCCGGACGGTCTGAGCCTTGTTGAACAGGGCCGAGTCGCGGGTTTGTAATCGCTGCTTCAGGGCTTGCAGTTCGCTGGGGTGGGTGGCCAGATGCAGGGCCAGCTGTTCGTAGGTGGCCAGATCGGGGGCGATCAGTTCGGGCAGTCCGGCTGCGGTCAGCAGGCTCGCCCCTACCCGCGAGGCAAAGGTCTGGCCCAAGACTGTAACCACGGGCGTTCCGGCCCAGAGGGCATCGCTGGCCGTGACGTGGGCGTTGTAGTAGCGCGTATCCAGAAACAGGTCGGCATGGGCATGGCGCTCCAGGTGGGCCTGCTTCGAGACGCGCGGCGCAAACACCAGACGGGCCGGGTCTACCCCCTGCCGCTGGGCCTCAGCCCGCAGGTTAGCCTCAACGACGGCATGGTCGCTCAGCAGCCAGAGCCGACTCTGGGGCACCTGCTGCAACAGCCGCATCCAGACGGCGAAGCTGGTGGGTTCTAGTTTTTGGCTTTTGTTGAAGCAGCAGAAGGTGA
>JBJTUI010000130.1:0-5116 GCA_046080625.1 Elainella sp.
CTTCCCGGCTGGGTCGCTGGAAGATCTGGATCAGATCAATTACTCCCTCACCCTGGCCTCGGGTAAGGCGCTGAACGAGATCGAATCTGACCCAGCTTTCTTTCCGATTACCCTGCCCGACTCGCTTCTGGTGTCCGAAACCCTGCCATTGCCCAACATGGTAGACAACCTGATCGATGCCGACGATGCCGAGAAATCCCAGAGTCTGGTGGAGCTGATGGCCCAGATCGACCCCAGCCCGCAGAATTTGCAGAGCCTCAGCGATGCGCTGTCTAAGCTGAACATCCCGGTACGCCTCTCCTCAGAGCGATAATTCAGAACAGTGGGTGCTGCGCTCTAACCCTGTGCAGCGCCAGAGGGTGCATCTACCTGGCCATTACCTATCGCTTTTACTTGATTATTTGCTCCAGTCTGCTTGCGCTGTTTCCTGATAATTCCCCTATGGCTTCTCACTTTCAGTTTCAGCCAATTTCGTTTAGCTGGGTTGCAATTCATCCCCAGCCCAAAGCGGTGATTCAATTTATGGGAGGTGCTTTCTTCGGTAGCTTTCCCACCCTGTTCTACCGCTACTTCCTGCAAACGTTATTTGAAGCTGGCTACACGATTGTAGCCCTGCCGTTCCGATTTAGCTTTCGACACTGGTCGATCGCCCGCGATCTGCTCCAGGAACAGGCGGCTCTGCGTCAGCTTTTAACCCAGCAGACCGGCAGTTTGTTCTACCAGGACTCGGCCAACTACTTCTGGGTCGGCCACAGCCTGGGCTGCAAATACATCGCCCTGCTAGAGCTGCTCAGCGGCCAGTGGTCTAACCAGGCTACAGTCTGTTTGCCGCTCGCTTCGCTGCCGGACATTTCAATCCTGGAACAGGGCGGAATTTTAAACCAGCCCTCGCTGCTGATTGCCCCCGATCTGAGCAACACCGAAAGCGCCATTCCGATTCGGCCTATCGCTCGCGGCCTCGACTGGCTGGGGCTGGGCGTGTTGCCGACCCGCGAGCAGACCCAATGCCTGATTGAACACAGCAATTTGTTCAACCTGACCGCCCTAGTTGCCTTTGCTGAGGACAAGCTGGCTGGCAATCCCGACGATGCCACCCGAGATCCCGAAACCCAGACCAACAGCGACCTGCTCTGGTTGATGCAACAGCTCGCCCGCCGCCGTTTCCCTTTACTCCAGTGCAACCTGCCCGGCCAGCACCTGGAACCTCTGGGATTGAGGTTTGGCTCTGTGGTGATTCGGTTCAATCCGCTAGGCCAGTGGATTCAGTCCCTGAAGCAACGCTTGCTGGAACGGACCACGCTACAGCTGCTGGAAGAACTAGAGCAGCGACAAATTTCTCTGAACGCAAAAGCTCTAGATCCAAAAACGGCCCAGCCTGGAGAAACAGTCGCATCTGCTGTTCTCGCGCCAGAAGCCCAGCCAGCAGAGCCATCGCTCTATTGAACCGCCTTTGGACTGACTCAGCGCCCAACCACCGGGTAGACAAAGCCCAGGGAGGCCCAGGCCGACATCTCCAGGGCATAGGCGTCGGAGGGTAGATCTGCCGCAGGTAACCGGCTGACGCTGGCCTGATGGAGATCCTGCAAAATAGCTTGGGCCACCTCAAGCGGGCGGGACAGGGTGATCATCTGTTCTGGCTTTGCGGCTTTCGGGGAGAGGGCGCGTTCGGCTTGGCTAAAGGGGGCAATGCTGCAAAGCAGATAGGTTTCGGCCAGTCCCACAGACTGCTCGCCTCCATCCCGGTCTGGCCCAGTTCTAAAAGCAGGCAGCAGCAATTGTTCAGCAGGCGCTAGGAGCGACGGGGGACAGACCACGGCATTCCCTACCGGGTCGAGTCCTGCCAGCAGCACATACAGGGGCTGAGGACCGTCGTTAGAGAGGCGATACTGCACCGGCCCTCCCGTTGGGTTGAAGCTGTGACCAGCGTCAGACACCAGATTGGGCAGACGGCCCGTGGCCTGCTGGAGCAGCAAGCGCTGGGAATCGGGTTGTTCTAAGACGGCTCGTACAGCCAGACCGGAGGCGGCTTGGTTCTGGGTCAGGCGCAGCAGCTTCAAGGCCAGCAGGGTTTTCAGCTGGGGCGTCATGCGGGCTACAGCAGTTTTAACCGCCTCTGTTGCCGAGTTGAGCGAGTTGGGAATGGCGCTGCGTCCGGGGGAAAACAGGCCATAGCTGCTTTTGGCGCGTTCGAGCGGCTGGGGCTCCGGCAGCGTGGCATCTTGACTGACCTGTGGGTTGGCGATGGCTGCTACTACCAGGGCTGGCTGCAATTTGCCAAACAGAAAATCGGCAGACTGTTCGCCCGCCACCACAGCTGAGATTCGGGGAATCGTGGCTAAGGCGCTGGTGGCATCTACCCGCTCAATCCGCTCCAGGCTATTATCCAGGCCTACCGTCAGCCCGACGTTGCGCGGAATCACTCGCACCACTTCACGCACTAGCTGGCCAGACTGAAGCTGGCTGATTGACTCTGGTTTGAGGGCGCGGGCCTTGCCCACCAGCCCTTCTCGTCCCTTGAGCTGTAGCAGAATTGGCTGGCCTGTCGCTGGCTCTAGCGGAGCATTGGCCTGAGTTTGGGCGCTAGCTGGACTGAAGCTGTCTAGACTGGGCTCGACCGCACTGGGCTTAACCACACTGGGCTTAACCACACTGGGCTTAACCACAAACAGCGAAGCTTCGGCATTCTCTAGCACCACTGCTGGCAGGCCCGCCAACCAGAGCCGCAATTTCCCCTCTTCGGTCACCGTGCGAATCACCCCTTCTGCACCTGCCGCGCCGTTTGCCAGACTGCTGACCAGATTGCCCGTCAAGCTACCCGTCAGGGCACCTTTGCTGCTCGGCTGCTGGCTGCTGCCCGCAGTTTGCTGCACCGAGGCAATCGTCTGGCTCAGGCTGATACTCAGGGGCGGTGTGGATTCCCAGAGCTGTTGGGTCAGGGCATAGGTAAACAGTCCGGCGCTGAAACCGTTCCACTGGGCTTCGGCAGCGAGCTGATCCATCGACCCAGCCTGGAGCAATAGTCCGGGCAGGGAATCAGGCGATTTGGGCCAGAGGCGAACCAGGGGCCGGGAGGCTTCCCGAGAGCGGCTCAGATGATTCTGCCAGACCTGTTCGGCCTCGCTAAGTTGACCCACGGGCGCGTCGGGCCGAGAGCGCAGGCGGAGGCCACCCTGGAGGTTGCGGCCCAAACGGGTATAGCCAACGTCCAGCACCGTGATCACCTCCTGGGTGGGCAGGGCTTGCAGCAGCAGAGCCAGGGTGTCCTGCATTAGGTCTTGCAGCACAGGCCGCTCAGCCGTCGGCAGCAGGCCATTCACCGGCACCAGAGCCGTAGCCAAGATCGGTTCGGGCGGCTGGTCTGCGGTTGATTGGGGAGTTGATGGGGAAGTTGATTGGGCAGCGGGCTGAACCTGCACCAGGCTGCCGAGGCCGCTGAAGTGGAACAGCACGATGTCTCCCGGTTTAGCCTGCTGGATCAAATGCTCCCGGAAGGCATCGACGATCGCCTCGCGGGTCGCCGCCTGATCGGTCAGGGTCAAAATATCGCTGGGCAAAAAGCCAAACCGGTGGGTCAGCAGCTCTTGCTGTAGCGCCACATCCGTGAGGCAGCCGTTCAGAGCTGAACCTTTGGCAGGAGCATAGTCGCAGACCGATTCTGGATATTGATTGATGCCAACCAGCAGGGCCAGCTTGCGCGGACGAGGTTGGGCCAATGCCTGCCGATAGCGACTCGCAAGTTGCGCAAATCCAGCCTCGCCCAGTCCCAGCCCGGCCAGCGCTGCGCCCGTTCGCTGTAGAAATGCTCGTCGCTTCAGTGCCATGCTTCTATTTCAACATGGAAACCGGCCTCTGCTCTACCCAGATGCCGAAATTGTTCCGCTCTGAAGAGGGATCGGGGCAAGCGGCGATGGAGCCCTGGTTGCCTGCCGAGTGTCGCCTGCTGGGTGAGTTCTGGCCGGGTGATTTCTTGGCTGGGAACCGGGTCTCCAGTCGCCCGATCCACCTGCTAAACTACTAGGCTGCTGTTAACCGTTGGCCAAAGTTAGCAGCCGGTTTCCTGGCTGAATCACCTGGTTTAATACTTTCAACATATTAGAAATATGAAAAAGTATATTGGACATCTCACGGTTCCTTTTCTACCGTGAAGATAGAGTTGCGTTCTGGGTAGAGATTAACCCAGGGAAAAATGTTTGATGTTTTGAACTGGCAGTCCACCGTCCTATTGTTCACCGTCGCCCTGCTGGGGGGCACGATCAATGGGGTAGCGGGTGGCGGCGGACTGGTTGTGTTTCCGACGCTGCTGCTGCTGGGCATGCCGCCGATTCAGGCCAACGCGACCAATACGGCATCGCTCTGGGTCGGCACCGTAGCCAGCACCTTTGCCTATCGAGAAGCCTTTGGCGGCCTGCGGCGTGAGCTGGTCTGGATGACGCTCGTGAGCCTGGTTGGCGGCCTGCTTGGGACGCTGATTCTGCTCGAACTGCCCCAGTCTGCCTTCACGGCCCTGTTGCCCTACCTGATGCTGACAGCGACGCTGTTGTTTGCCTTTGGCCAGCCCCTGATCCGCTGGGTGCGCCAAACCTCGGTAGACTATCGCCTGCCGCTGCCACTGGTGCTGGTCGTGCAGTTTCTGGTGGCCATCTACATCGGCTTTTTTGGCGGCGGGGCCGGCATTGTCATGCTGGCGATGCTGGAGCTAATGGGCTTTCGGGACATCACGACCATGAATGCGCTCAAAACCTGGCTGGCAGCCTGCACAAACGGGATTGCGATCCTGGCTTTTATGGCGGCCCATGCGGTGATCTGGTCCCAGGCGGCCCTGATGGCGATGGGTGCTCTTCTGGGCGGCTACAGCAGCGCCTACTTTGCCCAACAGATCAAGCCAATCTGGGTCAGAAGTTTTGTGATTAGCATTGGCAGCGCGATTACGGTCTATTTATTTGCCAGGGCAGGTAGCTAGCGCGAGCAAAGGCAGAAATAGCTCGTGGCTGTCGCGATCGGTTTGATCCAGCTCGTCTGATTAGACCGATCCAGCTGCAATTTTTGAAAAGATGGTGTGGGGAAAAGCCAGCCCAGAGGAATCATTCTCGCGTTATCAAATAGCATCTTTAGTCTT
>JBJTUI010000131.1:0-6594 GCA_046080625.1 Elainella sp.
CGGCTGGATCGAGGCCATGGTCGAACAGGTCCAGCGCTCGTCGATTGGTGCGGTCGGAGCCCAGCTGTTCTACCCTGACGATACGGTGCAACATGCCGGAGTGGTGCTGGGTATCGGTGGGGTTGCGGGCCACGGCCACAAATACTACGCCAGGGGCGACAAGGGCTATATCAGCCAGCTCGTCTCGACCAATAACTACTCAGCGGTGACTGCGGCCTGCCTGATGTGTCGGCGAGAGGCATTCCTCCAGGCCCAAGGCTTCGATGAGTCCCTGGCCGTTGCTTTCAACGACGTAGATTTTTGCCTCAAACTGATGCAGTTAGGGTATCGCAACGTTTACCTGCCCCATGTTCAGCTTTATCATCATGGCTCTAAGTCGCGTGGCTGTGAAAACACACCCCAAAAACAGCAGCGATTTCTTCAGGAACAGCAGATCATGCGGCAAAAATGGAGCCATCTGCTGCAAAATGACCCCTGCTACAGCCCCCATCTCACTCTGGATCGTGAAGACTTCGGCCTGAGAGTTTAGAGTTCTGTTCGTTCCAAGTTTGGCACCTACCCCTTCACCCAGCAGACCCCCTATGAAACCTGAATCTGTCCTGCCCTCTTCCCAACTGGCCAGCCAGTTTCGACACATCGCTAATTTTTCTAGATTCTGGGAACAGGCCCAGAAAGCGGCGGCTGAGCTTGATTGGGAATTTTATCTAAACTACTATGATGACCTGCAATCCTTAACAACTCCCCAGGAAGCTCACGACCACTGGGTTTTGCTGGGCCAGATTGAGGGACGGCTTCCCAATCAGGCTGCTCTGGAAAAATATGTTCAGCAGAAACGAACTCAACTGCCCCTCGATTTTGATCTGGAAGGCTACTGGGTGCTTAATCCAGATATACGGGCGAGGTTTGCGACACATCGCTACGGCAAATTCAAAGCCTTCGAACATTTCTTGCAGCATGGTTTGGTTGAGGGCCGACCCTACAAGAACGAATTCGATTGGCAATTTTATCGGGAGTTCCATACCGATTTGGCTCATCTGTCTACCTATGCTGAAGCCTATGATCACTGGCTAGAAAAAGGAGCCATTGAGGGGCGGTTTGCCTGCGAGTCCCAACTGTACATCGCTCTGGAACAGCAGCAAGAAGAGTTGCCGTCGGACTTTAATCCAGAGATCTACCTGCTGCTCAATCCTGATTTGCAACAACAGTTTTCTAATGCTAGGTATCGAAATTATCAGGCGACAGTACATTTCTTGAAGACTGGGCGAACTGAAGGTCGGCCCTATTGCTCAACCCGAGTCTGGCCCTATCAGTTGGCCAATGGTGAAGATGAACAAGCAAAGACACTCTTCTCGGCTCTATTTAATCCATCTCAATATTCACAAAGCTGCGGTATTAAAAGTGAAGTAACTAACCCGTTGCTCCATTTTTTTCAGAGCAAACACCTGAAAGAAAGTATCGACCCAGATTATCTAGCTCGCATTCATCGTGAACACAGCCAAATCCTGAATGAAGCGTTAGCGCTCTATCGAACGGCGCTCCAGTTTCAGCCTAACACTCCTGAAATTCGCTCACGATTGCAGGCTCTTCTTACACAACCCAGTGATCCAATCTGGAAAAGTCCATGTCAACGATATGAATGTGTAGATGGAGAATATGCACAATGGCTATTAGAGAACAGCCCCAACCAAGACGATCTGACCCGCATGAGCAGGCAGGTCAGTGCTTTTAACTATAAGCCAACCATCAGCATTATCCTGCCAGTTTACAACACTCCACAACAGTTTTTGCATGAAGTGATTCAGTCGGTTCTTGCCCAAGCATATCCTTATTGGGAACTTTGTATCGCCGATGATCGATCTACACAGGCCCATGTTTCGATGATTCTGAAGGAATATGCTGCTCAGGATTCTCGAATTAAGCTTGTGTTTCGCGATACTAATGGGCATATTTCTGCCTGCTCTAATACTGCTTTGTCTTTAGCGACTGGTGATTTCGTGGCTCTGCTAGATCATGATGATGTGTTAACTCCTGAAGCTCTTTATGAGGTCGTCGCGCTACTCAATCAGCATCCCGAAGCAGATATGATCTATTCGGATGAGGACAAGCTGAACGAGCATGGTCAGGTTTTAAGCCCCTACTTTAAGCCAGATTGGTGTCCTGATGCATTTCTTTCACGCATGTATACCTGCCACTTAGGGGTATATCGACGTACTTTAGTAAGCCGTATCAATGGTTTCCGTCTCGGTTATGAGGGTAGCCAAGATTATGATCTCGTGCTTCGGTTTACTGAACAAACTGATAAAATCTTCCACATTCCCAAAGTTCTATATCACTGGCGAATGCACGCAGATTCAACTGCTGGAAGTGCCACAGCTAAGCCTTATGCTCATCATGCCGCCGTAAAAGCAATCGAAGCAGCTTTAGAGCGCCGTAATGAGCCTGGCGAGGTAGTCAAACATAAATATTTTTTGGGTCTACATATAGTACGATATAACATTCAAAAGCCGGATTTAATCAGCATTATTATACCTACCAGGAATCTAGGTGTTTTTTTAGAACGTTGTTTAGCGTCTATTTTTTCAAAGACTACTTATTCAAACTATGAAGTTATTGTTATTGATAACGGCAGTGACGAGCTGTATTTACAAACATTGCTTCACCAGTGGCAACAGCGGGAGCCTGAGCGATTTAGATTTTATTCGTTTGACGCCCCTTTTAACTTTTCTAAAATTAATAACTATGCTGTCACGAAGGCTAAAGGAAATTATCTACTCTTTCTAAACAATGATGTTCAAGTCATCACACCAGATTGGCTTGAAGGCTTGATTGAGCAAGCCCAACGCTCATCAATTGGAGCAGTGGGGGCATTGTTACTGTACCCTGACAATACAATTCAACACGCAGGTGTTATTTTAGGTGTTCAGGGTGTGGCGAACCATGGCCATCGCCATTTTCCAGGAACTGCACCAGGCTATTTTGGAAATCTTGCTACATTAAATAACTACGCAGCTGTTACAGGAGCCTGCTTAATGTGCCGACGTCATGTATTTGAAGATATTGGTGGATTTAATGAGCAATTGGCAGTAGCCTATAATGACATTGATCTTTGTCTTAAAATGCTTCAGGCAGGCTATCGTAATATATATCTACCGCATGTCAAATTATATCATCATGAATCAAAGAGTCGAGGGCGAGAAGACACAGCAGAAAAGCAGTTGCGCCTTCAGCAGGAGACTAAACTGTTTTGCGAACTCTGGAATCAATACGTTGAGAATGATCCTTATTACAGTTTGCATTTAACTAGGGATGCTGAAGATTATAGTTTGCGAGTCATAAGTAATGATTCAACTCAAATCCTAAAGATATCTTATCCCTCAATGCAATTGAGTTTATTGCAGGATTTTTCAATCGACGATATTGAATTAGGAAAAACCTACAGTCGCTCTCTCTTGCTTCGTGGTTGGATAATCGGGAAAAATACATTTGCCATCGGTGTTGAAGTCGTGCGCAATGACCAAGTTATAGAATTCATTCCAGTCAATGAAAGTCGAACAGATGTTGCTCTCCATTATCCATCTAAGTCAAGGTCTGAGCAGTGTGGGTTTAGAAGAAATCTTAGTTTCAAAAAACTACTTCCCTATGACAGCCTCACCTTACGAGCAGTTTTAGCAAACGACGCTCGTGCTGACCTCTGTACGATTTCTCTGAGAGTTATCTCGTCAAATGAGAATTGATTCGATTATTTGCAAATAGTGTTGTTGGAAAACTCTTAGAACGCGAATCAAGCGGACGAAACACTGAAAATACAGGAGGTGCTAAATGGATGATTTAACTAAAACAGATCAATCAATAGAATTGTGTTATCCCAGTTCTCAACGGTCTTTAAACCAGCAGGAAAATGTTAGTAGGCAACCTATCGATTTTAGTCTTCGCTCGCTCTCTCAAGATAGTTTTGAACAAATAGATCCACAGAGGTCAAACTTGCTTCGTTCTAGTCTATCGGCTAATTCAAAGTTAGATACTAACTGCAATAGTCTAAAAAACAAAATTAGAAAATTAAAAAACTCAATTATTAGAAAAATCACTCATACAAAATCAGTGGAGATTCTGAGGGTTGTAAACACCTGCCAAACAAATCTGGGGGTTTTTGAGTGGGGCTGGTTAAATCCCCCTGTTCAAAACACAGAGCTTCGTGGGTTTTCGATTCCAATTGGCGGCTGGATCGTAGGTAGAGATGCTCAGCCTACGATGATAAAGATTACCTGTAATCAGGAAATTTTAGCAGAGATTCCTGTTAACATTCCTCGCCCTGATGTCACAAAAGCCCACTTCTTTCAGCATGTTAACTGCGGCTACAGCACCTTGTTAGATGTAACATCTTTGCCCAACAAGGCGGAGATAGTATTACTGGCCGTCTTTTCTAATGGCGATACTGCGGTAGCTGGTTCAATTCGAATTTGCAAATACTCGTAATCTCTTTTACAGTATTAGATTTTTTTAGGTGTAGCAATCTATGATTCTGTCAGCCTAATTTCTGTACTAAAGCTGCTACATCTCTGCGGTAAAACAGAATGAAAAATAAAATCTTTTTCTTCCACATCGCTAAGACTGCTGGCTCTTCATTCAGTCAGTTTTTGGCTAAGCATTACTGGGGCGAGGCCCACTGTGAACGCTATCTGGCGGGTGCTGAGCTGGTGTATCTTGACTATCTGGCGCAGCTTGACTACATCTCAGGTCACATAAGACTTTCTACTTTTGTTGAAAGCGGATTAGTTAGAGAGAACTATTTTTTACTCACGTTCCTGCGCGAACCCATTGCTCAACTGCTCTCCAATCTCAACTGGGTGATGCATATCTACGATATTAGCCCCAGTTTTTTTGGCAATCATCCCCAATTTGTGCAGGCAATGTCACTGGAGCTGAGGTCACTGAACCTGTATGAGCCTGATGCTTTGATCTATGCCCTGGAGAAGTTTCAGAACTGGTTCAAAAACAATCAGTCTAGATATTTCAGTGTATCTCAAGATGTTTGCGCGGAAAAAGTGATCGAAACCATGAGCCAACTGGACATGATTGGCCTGACGGAGCACTATGAGCAGAGCCTCAGACAATTTGCTGATGCTCGAAATTTGAGAATGACCAGCAGTGCTTTGAAGAGGGTCAACCAAAATCTGAACTATCGGGTGAGCAAGGATATTCTAGACAATCCGCTAATCCACGAGTTTCTGTTGGATTACAATCAGGTCGATATCGCGGTCTACAGCTACTTTTACCCCAAAATTGTGCAAAGTTTCCCACCCTACTCGATGGCTGATCCGAATCATCTGCCTCGACTCCTCCAGCAGCCAGACAAAATTTTCTCAAGCTAGATCCATTTTTTATTTTCTTGCATAAAATTGTAGACGCCGCAGCTTTGGACTGTCGGCGACGTGACTGTGTAGGAGTCGTGTGAATGGTATCCAACAAATTGCTTAAATCTCGATCCATAGGGGCTGCTTTCACCCGCCTTGCTCTCGTTTTAAGTCAAGCTGGCCTGCTAGGTGGTCTGGCCATTTCTGCCGGTGCCCAGGCGGAAGGCTCAGGCAGTCTGTATGGTGCGACAGCTTCATCCTCTGCGATAGAAGTAGCCCAGGCCAATAACGCTGTCTGGGTTGAGGCGTCTGTGCATGATCTTCAGCAATCCAGCGAACAGTGGATTCAGATTGATCTGTCCGAGCAGCGGCTCACCGCCTGGGAAGGCGATACACCCGTCTTTTCGACCGAAGTTTCCACCGGGCGGATCTCTGACTCTACCCCGGTTGGGGTCTATGCGGTTCAGGAGAAATATCGGACTGCTCGGATGCAGGGTGAGTCCCAGGGGAAAACCTATGATATCCCTGATGTTCCCTACACCATGTATTTCTCGGGTAGCTACGCGATTCACGGAGCCTACTGGCACGATCAGTTTGGCGATCCGGTCAGCAGCGGCTGCATCAATGTACCGATTGAAGGAGCAGCCTGGTTGTTCGACTGGGCCGGAGTAGGAACATCGGTGGTTGTCCAGGATTAATTGAGACTGGCTCAAACGTGGCGTAACAGCTCGAACTGCCCCTGGCCCAATTCTGGGCTGGGGCTATTTTTTAGGGGAAGGAAGACTCTAGCGTTGCAAACTGCACTCCAGGAAATCAGCCGCAAAAAGCCCTGCGTCAAAAACCGTGTGGAAGCCCACATCGAACAAGCGGTTGTGGACTTTGCCATTGAACAACCTGCCCGCGGGCAAGTCCGGGTTTCGAATGAGCTAAAGAAACAAGGCATCCTGTTTTCGCCCGGTGGGGTGCGCTCCATCTGGTTACGCCATGACCTGGAAACGTTCCAAAAACGGCTCAAAGCCCTGGAAGCCAAAGCAGCACAAGACAACCTGATTTTCACCGAGGCCCAGCTCAAAGCCTTGGAAAAAGCCAAGCAGGACAAGGAAGCGAGTTATGGTTAGATCTGGTGTATGAGAAAAAGGAGAAAAAAAGGCGTATCCTGCTGAATAAGACAAAAAAGCTCAGACCAGGAATACACCATGAATAACGATAACCTGATTGAATTCAAAACACCAGAAACCACAGA
>JBJTUI010000132.1:0-2643 GCA_046080625.1 Elainella sp.
GGACGTAAAGACATGAGATATCCCTCCAAGCAAAAGCTTTGCCTCTATGTTCTCTTGAAACTCGATCCACTGCCCTCTGGCTCAGCGTTTTGTAACACTTCATGGGAATTCGCCAACAGTATCATCAAAGGGGTCACTTCAGTGTATTCCAGTTTCATTCCAGCAGGAGACCAGATTGTCAGTAAGACCTACATGACGAGAGTTGAGGGAGAGAACACACGGGCTTTGATTATCTCGGGTGTTGCGGCCCTAGTCATGAGCGTCACCGTGGGTACAACGCTGGGGCAAAAGCCAATCTATGAAGGAAAATTCCGGCTTTTGGTAGAGCCCGTTAATGCCAATAATGATGTGTCATCGCTGGCCGAAGCTCTATCTCAACAGTCGAATTTGGCCGGTGGACGGGGCAGCCTGGACTATGACACGCAGATTCAAGTTCTGCGCAGCCCCGAGCTGATCCAAAAAATTCTCCAAGCCCTCCAGCCCCAATATCCCAGCCTGACCTATGGGGAGCTGGTCAACGCCCTGACCATTGTGCGTCCGGGTGAAACTAAAATCTTGGACGTGCGCTACCGGGGAAATGACCCGGAGCAGATTCAAGTTGTGCTGAATCAGCTGGCTGCTGGCTATTTGAAGTACAGCCTGCTGGAACGCCAGACCAACCTGCGACAGGGCATTCAATTTATTGACGAGCAGCTGCCTGGCCTCCAGGATCAGGTCGATAACTTGCAGGCTGAGCTCCAGCAGTTTCGCCAAAAATACAATTTCATCGATCCCGATTCCCAGTCGAGCCAGGTTTCTAGCCGCGCCTCTGCGATTGAACAGCAGCGGCTGGCCCTTGAGCAGGATCTAGCGAAAGCTCAAGCCTACTACCGCACCCTACAGCAGGGCAATGGTTCGCTGGCTGCCCTCAATGACGCCTCAGTCTATCAGCAGCTGATTGGGCAACTGCGGCAGGTAGAAACCCAGATTGCGGCAGAGTTGACTCGCTTCCAGCCCCAGAGTTTGAACGTGCGGGTGCTGCAAGAACAGCGGCAAAACCTGATTCCAGTGCTGCGTCAGGAGGCGGAACGGGTTGTCGACAACAAGCAGGCCGAGGTAATTACCCAGATCCAGATTCTACAGGTTCGCAGTCAGGTTCTGGCCGCAGCCCAGGCAGAACTCGATGGCTCCATCAAACAACTGCCAGCCCTGGCTCGGCGCTATACCGATATTCAGCGCGAACTGCAAATTGCCACCGAAGGTCTAAACCGACTGTTGGCCAACCGGCAAACCTTGCAGGTGCAGGCGGCCCAAACGGAAATTCCCTGGCAGCTGATCGAAGCTCCTACCCAGCCCCAAATACCAATTTCACCAAACGTACCCCGCAATTTAATGCTTGGTTTTGTTGCCAGCCTGCTGCTCGGAGTGGGTGCCGCCCTGCTGCTAGAAAAACTGGACGATGTTTACCACTCGGCTGAGGATCTGAAAGATAAAACCAAAATTCCCCTATTGGGCACACTTCCCTATCGTCAGCAGACGGATGATCTGAGCGATGAAGCGCCCCAACCAACCGCCGTGGATCGGGTGCAGTCTAAGCTAGGGAAACTGTTGCCGCGCCCAATTCGCTCGCGCTTGCGCCAAACTGTCTAGCCCTACGGCTCCTACGGCTCCTATAACTTCTCAGGGTTTTCTGAGGCGATGCGGGTGCTGCATACGAACCTACAGTTTTTGAGCACCGACCGGCCTTTGCGATCGATTATTATCAGCTCTGCCCTCCCGGGTGATGGCAAGTCAACCGTCTCAATCAACCTGGCCCGGACGGCGATGATCCTGGGACGACGGGTACTGCTGGTGGATGCCGATATGCGGCGGCCCCAGGTTCACGAACGCATGCAGCTAGAAAATCACCAGGGGTTGAGCAACTATATCTCTAGCGATATTCCGCTTAAATCAGTCCTGCAAAAACCAATTTCCCTCTTTGAACTCTCGGTTCTATCTGCTGGCCCTACCCCACCCGATCCAACCAAGCTGCTGGCCTCGCGGAAAATGCAGCAGCTGATGCGCGAACTGGAACAGTCCTTTGACCTGATCATCTACGATACGCCGCCGCTGTTAGGACTGGCCGATGCCAGCATCCTGGCGCAGCATACCGACGGAATTGTGGTAGTGGCCAGACTCGGCAAAACCAGCCGCTCTGCTGTATCCCAGGCTCTCGATAACCTGAAGTAGGCCAAAATTCCGATTTTGGGACTGGTGGCCAACGGCCAGCGCAAAGATATCTTTAGCTCCTACGGCGACTATAGCTACTGGGCCTACGCCACCAGAAATAACGCCGCGACTGCCGCCGACTCGGATGAATGGGAAGTTTCCGATTAATCAATTCAATCCTGTCACGCCTAGCTAACTTGAGGTCGGGTTAACCTAACCTCAGCAAGAGCTGTTTATTTCTAGATGAAATTCAAAGCTCAGTAGAGCAACCCAATCACCTACAAGATCGGGCAGAGGGGCTATCCCCCCGCAAGACACTAGTAGACCCAGGCGGAAGTAGAGCTACCATAAAGGCAGGGTTGAATAGCGAGGATAAACCGATGCCCCGACTGGCTCCAACACCGCTACAACTGAGCGCAATCGAACGAGAGCAATTGCAACAAATTGTTCGTCGCC
>JBJTUI010000133.1:0-3343 GCA_046080625.1 Elainella sp.
AAACTGCAATATAGGCCGGGACGCCTGCTCCTACGCCCGCTGTCACCGAGGCCGTCAACCAATCTTTCTTCGTGTTCTTGTTATACATGCTGCGTTCTGGTGGCTTAATCGGGATGTATTGATTGGGGGTTCTGAAAGAGAAAGCCAGCGGCTTACACCCTCTGGCCAGAAAATCCTTAGTCATCAAACTATCATTGAAGCCAACCCAGCGCGGAACCCACCCCTCATCTTGTAACCAAGGTTTAGGTTTACTCAACTTTCTTAATCAAGTCGCTAAAGAAATGTAAATAGAGCTACTCATAAAACCGCTGTTGATAGAGCGGTTGGCAGGAACGGCGGATTCAGGCCGCTGAATTTAGGCCGCCGAATTCAGGCCGCTAGATTCAGATCGACGCATTCTAGCCCGGCATCTGCCAGATCCGAATCGTTTTATCGGAACTGCCGCTGAGCAGATATTTGCCGTCGGGACTGAGGGCAATCGAGTTGACCGTATCGGTGTGATCGTTCCAGGTGGCCAGGACTTTACCTGTGGCCAGTTCCCAGAGCTTGATGGTGCTGTCTGAGCTGCCGCTGATCAAGATTCTGCCGTTGGCGTTGACCGTCAGGGCGTTGACATCGCGAATATGGTCCGTGAAGGTGCGCAGCAGTTCGCCCGTCTGCACATTCCAGAGGCGAATGGTTTTATCTTTGCTGCCCGTGATCAGGGTCTGACCATCGGGTGTAAAGGTAATAGCGTGAATCGGGTTGATATGCCCCACAAACGTCTGCAAAAACTCGCCCGTGCGCAGACTCCAAAGTTTGATCTTATTGTCTAGGCCACCGCTGGCCAACAGCTTGCCGTCAGGACTGATCGCGATGGTCTTGATCATACCCGCCACTTCAGACAAGGTCTTGAGCAACGCCCCCGTACTCATACTCCACAGTCGAATCGTCCGATCTTCTCCACCGCTGACCAGCAGCTTGCCGTCGGGGCTAATCGCCACGGCGTTGACATCCCGACTGTGGCCCGTCAGGGCACCCAGCAGCGCCCCGTTGATAAAACTCCAGACTCGCACTGTGTAGTCATCGCTGCCGCTGACCAGCGTGCGGCCATCCGGACTGATGGCTATGGTGTTGACGCCACGGTGATGACCGCTCATGGTCACCAATAGTTCACCCGTTTGCAGGTTCCAGACTTTGATCGTGTCATCCAGGCTGCTGCTGGCTAAGGTAGGAGCGGTTGGACTGGGCGCAACACAGGTGACCCAGGAAGAATGACCCATCAGGACATGTAGACAGCGAGAGCTGCGGGTTCCGCGTCCGCCAGAAACTGGCCCTTCTCCCGATCTGGGATAGGGGGGAGCCGAGAGAGGCTGTGCCGCCGCAGCCGACGACTGCACCGAGGTTACAGGTCCCGTCACTGGGGCTGGACCAGAAGATTGGGCAGGGGGGACTGAGCGCCGAGGGGGAGCAGATGGTGGGCTGGGCGGGGAACTGGGCGGGGAACTGGGCTGGGGATTGGGCGAGGGGCCGGGAGGGGGGCTGGGCTGGTGCGAGACGGGGGGCTGCCTAGAAATAGGCGGCTTGGAGATCAATGGATTGGAAGGTGGGGGGCTGGGCTGATGCGAGACAGGTGGCCTGGAGACAGGCCGGGGTGGTGGACTCGGGGCCGGTCTGGATGAGGCAGCGGACGGTTTCACTGGTGGCAAGAACGAGTCGGCGTTGAGGTCGCGCATCACCTCGTCGGCTGACTGATAGCGCTCGTTCACCAGATCCTTCAGCAGATTATCTAAAATATGGGCCAGCTGGTCGCTAACCACGACACCCTGCTGCTGCTGCAAATGCTCGCGCCAAATCCAGCGACCGTTCAGCGGATCGTAGAGCGTATCGGGGCGGGTATCGGTTATCAAATGTAGACAGGTCGCCCCCAGACTGTAGAGATCACTGGCCGGGTAGGCCTTGCCGCCGCGAAACTGCTCCATCGGAGCATAGCCCTCCGTACCGATCCGGGTGCCAGCCAGACCCGCCGGATCTTCGCTGATTTGCTTGGCCACGCCAAAATCGATCAGCATCAGCCGCCCATCGGACTGACGCCGCAGAATGTTCATGGGCGTGATGTCGCGGTGGATCACCTGGTGGCGATGCACAAATCGCAAAATCGGCAGCACATCGGCAAACACATCGCGAATCTGGCGTTCGCTAAATGGCCCTTGCTGCTTCATCTCCTGCAGCAGACTCTGGCCTTCGATAAACTGCTGCACCAGGTAGAGGTAGTTATCCTGCTCGAAATAGGCCAACAGCGCCGGAATCTGGGCATGTTCACCCAACTCATGCAGCCGCACTGCCTCCTGATTAAACAGCTGTACCGCCTTCTCCAGCGACTTGGTGCCCTGCACCTGGGGCGAAAACTGTTTGATCACACATTGGGAGTTGAGCCGGTCGCCGTCTAGAGCCAGATAGGTTCTGCCGAAGCCGCCCTGTCCCAGCAGCTGAACCGCCTGATAGCGACCTCTCAGCAGTGCTAGCGGTTGACCGCAGTTTTGACAGACCTTCGCATCGTCAGGATTGAGCGGTTTTTGGCACTGGGGATTGAGACAGCAGAGCATAGGATTCGCGCGCTATAGCAGTAAATCTAGGCAAAAAATCTAGGCAAATTTTAGGGCAGGGCGTTGTGGTGGAGCACTGGCTTTGTAAAACTGACTTTGTAAAACTGGTTTTCTAGGATTGATTTTTAAGACCAGGCTTTGAAGCCAGTGAGCAGTTGGGCCGAATTAAACTAAAAATGGCGCTAGGAAATTCAGAAAGCTTACCGTCGGTTAGAGGCGCAGCCCCCACATCCGATAAATTTTTACCCTATCTTTTCACCCCATCTACGTTAAGCCAAGCCCGAAGCCTGGCTCGATTCACTGACCGAGAGGACGCGATGGGGAGAGGCAAGATTTGCTGAAATGCTCGGAGATTCAGCTCTAGAATCCAACTCTAAATTTCCCGACCAGCGTTCAAAACCCAACAGCACTTACTCAAATCTTAGAACGGGATTTGAAATTGCGAAAAACCAAAATCGTGCCAAGGTCATTATTGACTCTCGCAGATGGCTCTGTCTCCTGATGGCGTTAGAAGATTGAGTCAAAATCAAGTTGAGAGTCACCACAACCACATAGATTCGCATCGAGATTCCTATCAGGTTTGCATCAGGTTGTATTGGGTTTGCATCAGACAGTCGCACTAGTAGACCCAGGCGGAAGTAGAGCTACCATAAAGGCAGGGTTGAATAGCGAGGATAAACCGATGCCCCGACTGGCTCCAACACCGCTACAACTGAGCGCAATCGAACGAGAGCAATTGCAACAAATTGTTCGTCGCC
>JBJTUI010000134.1:0-8084 GCA_046080625.1 Elainella sp.
GACCTACCGCTTAGGAGGCGGTCGCTCTATCCAGCTGAGCTACAGCCCCAGAGTGCTTTCATGATAGCACTGGTTCCAGGTGGCAGCTAGACTCAGGCCAGCAGCCTCTGAACCGATAGCCGCAGGTCGGGAAAGGCCACTGGGTTGATCTCTCCCTGGGTCAGGGTGGTAACGGACTGATAGTCGCCCTGTTTCGGTGAGCGCATCACCACTAATTCCATTGTCCTCAGATTGACGACCCAATATTCAGCAATACCAGCCGCCGCATAGGCTTTTGCTTTCGGGTTCAGGTCTTTAGCAAGACTGGAGTTTGAGAACTCGATCAGCCAGAAGATATTTTCGGGGTAGGGATGATGGTTCAAGTACTCGCGGGCCAGCGGCTGCACAATTGCCAGGTCAGGCTCTGGCTCTGAGTTGCTGGAAGGGATGGTGATGGGATGGCCTTCTCGCACCTGCGCTCGCTCGCCTAGCAGCCCAACCAGATAGTCACGAGCATTGGTGTTGTAGTAGGCATGGGGTTCACCTTCTGGCGGCATCTCAATAATTTCCCCGTTCAACAGCTCGACCGGCTGGCCCTCCAGAATACCGGCAGCAATCATCTGGTGATACTGCTCAAGCGTCCATTTAGCGGTTGTGGTGTGAGACATACCTGATCTCGCTATGGGGCTGTAGCCTATGATGATAGCACTGGTTTTGGCAGCTAGTTTTCAGCAGCTAGAATCCCGGCAGCCGTTCCGAAACGATTTGTCTGACCGTATTCCAGGCTCTCTGTACATCCAAATAGCCCGCCGCGTAGTTCTGGCAGAGCAGCTCCTCGCTCAGGAACAAATCGTGTTTTTCGGTTTCCTTGTTGGCGACGCTGGCGGCCAGCAGCAGGGGATCGGGGGCCGGGGCGTCGGCAATTTCCCTCAGGTGACGCAGGAGGCGTTTGGGGGTGATGTCGCTGATGGTGAGGGTCAGGAGGCCGGTTTCTACCAGGAGGCCGCGTTCTGCCATCTGGAGGGCCAGGGTGTTGATTACCAGGCTGCCCATCCAGGGAAACAGCAGGACATCGCCACCCGACTCGACCCAGTAGGACTGCTCCAGGCCATAGCGCTGGAAGTAGGTGCGGGCCTCTTGCAGCAGGTCGCGGGCGGTGCTGTCCAGGAATACGGGGATTTCGGGGCTGAGGTAGAGCCGCCACATTTCCTGGCGAATCCGGTCATGTACCAGACCCGCCGTGCCGCCGAAGTAGGGTACCCGTCCGGCTGTGGCCTGCTGCACGTCGATTACCCGGTGGCGGTAGTCCACGGTGAGAATCTGCCAGCGTTTTCCGGCAAAAATTAAATACATGCCTTCGACCAGCGGGTAGTCTACTGGCAGGGTGCCGAGGGTTTTGCTGGCGGTGGTGACGCGAAACTCTTCTGGGGTTTTGAAGGCGGTGTAGAAGCTGTAGTGGTTGACTAGGCGTTCGCCCGTCAGGCCCAGCAGCAGGAGCCCCTCGTTGCTTTGCTGAATCAGATCCTGCTCGCCCAGACAGCGCAGCAGCTGCATAAAGGTGGCCTGACTGACGCCAAACACCCCCGAGCCGCAGAGGATTTCCCAGGCCCGGACGGGCCGGACGCCGCCCAGTTGGGCGATTAGGGACAGGAGCTGCTGGATCAGGGTCGAGAGGTGGAGCTGCTGCAACCGGGGTGGCTCATACCAGCCTTGCAGCAGCAGATTTACTACAGCAATTGCCTGGAGTAGGGCCGGGTGCAGGCTGCTTTCAATCGCGGTGTGGGGCTGAACTTCTGGTTCGCTGATATAAATTCGCAGAATTGCCGGATCGGTTTGTTGACGGCCCGACCGACCCAGACGCTGACGAGTGCTGGCCACGGAAAAGGGCGGACCAATCTGGGCAATTGAAACCACAGAACCAATGTCGATACCTAGCTCCAGGGTCGAGGTACAGACGACGTTAGCTGGGCGGTTGGGTTCTTTCAAGGCCGCTTCTGCCGCCTGCCGCAGCTCTTTTGAGAGGCTGCCGTGGTGGGGCATAAACTCATTCGGCAGCCGGTGATTTTCGCAGATTTGGCTGAGCAGATCGCTATATCTTTCTACGTCCTGCCGTCGGTTGATAAAAATTAAATTTTTGCTGCCGCGCAGTACCTTAAACAGATGCTCAGCAACATCGATTTCGTCCCGATGGGCTTCTCTCTCCTGTTCTTGACTCTGTTCGTCCAAAAATATCGAGCGATAGCGATAGCCGCGAATTTGCAGCTTCAGTTCCTGTCCGGCCTCCTGGGAGACAATCAGCCGCACCGCTTCCGGCTGGGCGGGCCGCAGGTAGGCTTTAGCCAGATCCATTTCACCCAGGGTAGCGCTGAGGCCAATCCGAGGGACGCGCTTGCCCGTCGTCACCTCCAGCCGGTGCAGCAGGGATTGCAGCTGCTGGCCGCGCTCGGTTCCCAGAAAGGCGTGCAGCTCATCGATTACTACATAGCTCAGGTCGGCAAACAATCGCGGAATTTCAGAGCCGCGCAGAATAAACAGGGCTTCCAGGGCTTCCGGCGTAATCAGCAGTAGACCGGCAGGCCGCTGCAAAACTCGCTGTTTGCGGGCCGAGCTGATGTCGCCGTGCCAGGGATGCACCGGGATTTCCAGGCGATCGCCCAGCGCCGAGAGGCGGCGCTCCTGGTCGTTGATCAGGGCTTTGAGCGGGCTGATGTATAGCACCTGAAGGCTGGAGGCGGCAGCATCAATTAGTCGGGAAAAAATTGGCAGAAACGCCGCTTCGGTTTTGCCGCTGGCTGTGGCTGCTGCGATTATCACATCAGCGTCGCCTGCCAGAATCGGGGCCACGGCCTGTTCCTGGATGTCGCGCAGCTCGGCCCAATGTTGTTCCCAGATCCAGCGTTGAATCGTGGGGTGGAGCTGGTGAAAGGCCGAAGAGATCGAGTCTGCCATAGGTTGCTCAGTCGGACGCCTCCTGATGCTTTGCCTCACCCATTCAGGGTAGCCCAAATTAGAGAAGCTGATCGGGCTGGCCTCCAGCCTCAGCGCATATCGTAGCCAAACAGATTCGGGTCTACTTCGCCCAGCTTCAGGTCGGCCAGACCATATTCGGCCCAGCGGCGGTCTACCATCGCAGCTGTGTCGGGGTCGGGCACCAGCATGTCGGCCCAGGGGCGGTCGGTTTCCGGGTAGACCTTCGTGGTGGCGTCAATGCCCATTTTGCTGCCCAGACCGCGCTTCTCGGTAGCGAAGTCGAGCGAGTCGAAGGGGTTGTCGGGCAGGATGAAGACATCGCGGGCCGGATCGACCTTGGAGGTGATCGCCCAGACCACCTGACGCGGATCCCGGATGTTGATGTCCTTGTCTACGACGATCACAAACTTGGTGTAGGAAAACTGGGGCAGGGCGCTCCAGAAAGCCAGCGCCGCACGGCGAGCCTGACCGGGATATGCCTTATCGATTGAGATCACGGCGGCCTTGTAGCTCAGGGCTTCCATCGGCAGGAAGAAATCCACGATCTCCGGCACCTGCTGCCGCAAAATCGGCGTATAGATGCGGTTCAGGGCAATCGCCATCATCGCGTCTTCCTTGGGCGGACGCCCGCTGAACGTCGTCAGGTAAATCGGGTCTTTGCGGTGGGTGACGCAGTTGAAGCGAATCAGGGGAGCCTGCTCGTTGACGCCGCCATAGTAGCCCATGTGGTCGCCCGCTGGTCCATCGACACCCGTTTCTCCGGGCGTGATCGTGCCTTCCAAAACAAACTCCGAGTCGGCAGGCACCTCCAGATCCACGGTTTTGCACTTGGCCAGGGGAATGCCCGAGCCGCCGTAGATCCCGGCAAACAGCCATTCGGACAGATCCACGGGCAGCGGCGTCGCGGCGGCCAGAATCACCAGCGGATGCACCCCAATCGCCACGGCCACCTCCAGCTTTTGGCCCCGTTCTGCCGCCTTGCGCAAATGGCGCGTCGCCCCCCGCACTGACAGCCACTGGACGGTCATCGTGTTCTTCGACTGGAGCTGGAGCCGATACACCCCAACGTTCACGGTTTTGTTCTCCGGATCTTTCGTGATCATCAGCCCCAGCGTGATCACCTTCTCGGCATCGCCCGAATAGACCTTGAGCAGCGGCAGCTGGGTCAGATCCACCTCGTCGTCGCGCAGCACCACCTGCTGACAGGCAGGCAAAAGGTCGCGGCCCGGTTTCGCCTTCACCACGTCAAACAGCACCTTGCCCAGCTCAATCGCCTGCGACACTTTCTTGGGCGGACGCGGTTGGTAGAGAATCGCCAGCTTCTTACCCAGGGTTTCCAGCTCCGCCGGATGCTCCATCCCCAGCCCCCAGCAGACCCGCTCCACCGTGCCCATCACATTCACCGCCACCGGGTAGGGCGACCCCTTAACGTTCTCAAACAGCAGAGCCGGTCCACCCTGTTGCAGCATCCGATTCGCAATTTCGGCAATCTCCAGGTTGGGGTCAACCAAAGCGCCAATTCGGCGGAGCTGGCCCCGCTGCTCAATCAATTTCAGGTAGTCCCGCAGATCTCTGGCCATGAGTAAAGCAATGTAAAGCTGACTCATACTATTATGCGGGAGAACGGGGAGGTGGGGAGGTGGGGAGGTGGGGAGGTATTTCAAGACTTTCCTGCTCATCTCTAAGTTCTCTGAACAGGTTATGCCAACCTCCAAACAGGCTACGTCCATCTCCCCTATCGCGCTCAGCTGAGTACCCACGTCGAAGCCCACTACCCATCTCCCTCATCCCCTCATCCCCTCATCCCCCCATCTCCCATGCCCACAACACCCCACCCAGAAATCCTAATCATCGGCAGCGGCATTGGCGGCCTGACGGCGGCGGCTCTGCTGGCTCGCTATGGGCGGCGGGTGCTGGTCTGCGAAAGTCATGCGATTCCGGGCGGGGCGGCCCACAGCTTCAGGCGGGGCGGGTTTGAGTTCGATTCGGGGCCATCGTTCTATGCGGGGCTGAGCGATCCGGGGTCGCTGAATCCGCTCAGGCAGGTGCTGGACGCGATTGGGGAATCGGTGGAGGCGATCGCCTACGATCCGCTGGGCCACTATCATTTTCCGGAAGGCACGGTGCCGATCTACGGCAAGGCCGAGCGCTATCGGGCCACGATTGCCCAGGTGACGCCGACCGGCGCTCAGGAATACGCGGCCTTCGAGCGGGAGCTGCTGAAGCTGTACGAGGGTCTGAGCCAGATTCCGACCCTGGCGCTGCGGGCCGATTGGCAGCTTGTGACGGTGCTGCTGGGCCGGTACGGCTGGGCGGTGCTGAAGCTCTTGCCCCAGTTGAGTACGATCGGCGCGTCAGTCGGGCAGGTGATGGATCGAACGGTGCGCGACCCCTGGGTGCGGCGGCTGATCGATCTGGAGTGCTTTTTGCTGTCGGGGTTGAAGGCCCACGGTACGGTGGCCCCGGAAGTGGCATTCATGCTGGGCGAGCGCTCCCGCTCGGTGATCGATTACCCGGTCGGTGGCAGTGGGGCGATTGTAGCGGCTCTGGTGCGGGGACTGGAGAAATGGGGCGGAACTCTGAGGTTGAACGCTCACGTTGAGCAGATTCTGGTGGAGGGGGGCCGTGCCGCAGGGGTAAGGCTGCGCAGCAGTGAGGTTATGTCTGCGCCGATCGTGATTTCCAACGCCACGGTTTGGGACACCTACGGCCAGCTGCTCAACCCCGAAGATTTGCCGCCTGCGGTGCGCCAAGCCGGACTGGCCACGCCCGCCGTCGATAGCTTCATGCACCTGCATCTGGGCATCCGGGCCGAGGGGCTGGAGGGGCTGACCGGCCACCATGTCGTGCTGCATGACGCCAACCGGGAGATCACCGCCCCCGGCAACACCTGCATGATTTCGATTCCCTCGGTTTGGGATGCCAGCCTTGCCCTAGCGGGCCATCATGTGGTTCACGCCTACACGCTGGAGCCGTTTCAGGGCTGGGAGCGCGATGCTGAGTATGAAATCCACAAGCGTCAGGCCGCCGAGCCGCTGTTTCGCGCTCTGGAGCGGGTGATTCCCGACATCCGGCAGCGCATCGCCTTGGAGCTAATTGGTACACCGCTGACCCACGCCCGCTATCTGCGCCGCCATCAGGGCAGCTACGGCCCCGCGATTCCGGCAGGCCAGATGTTTCCCAGCTGCCATACGCCGATTGCTGGCCTCTACCGGGTCGGCGACAGCACGATGCCCGGAATTGGCGTGCCTGCCGTGGCCGGATCGGGAATCTTGTGTGCCAACACGCTGGTGAAGCCAGAAGCAACAGCGCAACTTTTAGCAGCGATAGGGTTGGGGTAAAATTGCCTCTCCCCGGCCACCGGCCTGCTGCACTAGCGGCCTGTATCGATTGTTCCGTCGCTTACCAACAGTCGCTTACCAACAGTTCTTGTCTCAAATCCTGACTCAAAGCACCCCTCCATAGCCTGCCATTGCCTCTGGTGCTAAAGCGAGCTGGGCCTTGATCTTACCAGTGCTAACTTCCAGATTCCAGTTGCCTTCTAAAGCTGCGCTGCCGGTTTTAGTCTCCGAGGCGGCGACCTTAACGCCGATCAGCTCACTCAAACAGGACACCAAATTCCGCCCTCGCTCACCCTGACCAATTTGGCAGCCATAGAGCAACAGCTCAGCATCAGGCATCAAGGCTTCGGCCCAGCCTTGCAATTCGGCAGCAAAGACGCTCAGCATTTCAACACAGAGCCAGGTGTTCCCCAGCTGAATATTGCCGGGCAGGCCGGGTGAGACGAGATGCAGCGCCTGAATGCCTTGTCGCATCGCCAATGCTGCCGTAATTTGCGCCATTCCATCCTGATCGGCTCTGAGCAGAATTGCTTCAACATTGGGCCTAACACCGGCTGCCAATAAAGTCACATCATCCAGATTTTGGTCAATAAAAACCACTTCCGTAACCTGACACTTGAGCGATGAGCTTTGTGAGGGAATAGATTTTTGAACGCTAACCATCTTCTATTTGATTGAGATTTGATCAAGGCCGAATCATTCAAACACACTGTTTCTACAGAGCTGCCTACAGAGTTGCCTATAGAGCCGCGACAAAATTGGCCACAGCTTGCACAAAGCCATACTGTGAATTTCTCAAGCCGTTTTCAGACAAGTCATTCTCAGACGAGCCATTCTCAGAGAAAACTGAGCCCAACTCTAAGGGCTCAAGCAGTCGCTGAATTAAGCTGAAGCTCTAGAAGGTAAGGCAGATTCAAATTGCAACAAGCCAGTGACGAGGAACAGTCACAACTCACAGCAGCGCTGCAACCCTAAACAAATCAGCAGAATAAAAACTGCTGGACCCTGATGATTACGGAGCGACCTAGTTCTCTCGGCCTAGAGCAAACCTTGGCAAGGCCAACTCGGGAGCCTAACTAGCTATAGACACAATCACTCCAGAAACCAATTAGGCATACTACATTCCCTCAAATATAGGGGGTTATCAGCTCTAAAAACCGAAAAAATTGTGTGATTTTGTGAAAAATTCTGATTACATCAACGATCTCACTTCAACGTTGTAATCCAAATCAAATCGCCCGATTATTTAAATCACAGACTGTTAGATCAAGATCCAGGTCTAACTCAATAGAGTGCGCTAAATCAGTCAGAATTTATGTGACTTTAAATACCCGTATTATTCGTAGTCAAACTGCTACTTCAACCGCAGAGATCCCAAATCTCAAACCCCTGATTTTACTTGGGTCCAGCATAGACAAACACCTCTTCAGGCAGATGAATTACTCAAAAGACAGGAGAGTTGGCTCGCTTCCTTCCCCATCTGCCCAGGACAAAGGACGCTCCAGAATCAATTAATCTTAAAATAAGACGGCAGGATTCATTTTGGGATCAGATCGGCTTACATCCGATTTCAGGATTGCTAGCTGCTAATCCCTGCTTCCAGGAAACCGGTTCTGGTCTACAGTGCAAATGAGTTCAGTCTGAATCAGTATCAACGAGTTATGGTTAGATCTGGTGTATGAGAAAAAGGAGAAAAAAAGGCGTATCCTGCTGAATAAGACAAAAAAGCTCAGACCAGGAATACACCATGAATAACGATAACCTGATTGAATTCAAAACACCAGAAACCACAGA
>JBJTUI010000135.1:0-2823 GCA_046080625.1 Elainella sp.
CGATTGTTGACAGACAAATCAATGGAATTCGGGTTGCCCGTGCCGTAGAGACGCAAGCTGCTGTAGAATTTAGTGCCTTCGGTAATGCGTTTGTACTCTCTGGAGTCGTCTGGATGCCCGTGGAACCGTCAACGTCTCAGCCTTCTGCTCCTGTTTCGCCCCCCCAGCCCCCCACCCTGCGGCCCTACCAGGCCCAGATCGTGCGCGACCTCTATACCAAACTGGGGCAGGGCTACCGGCGCGTCGCGATCATTGCCGGAACCGGGGCGGGCAAAACCGTGATTGGCGGCAAAATTTGTGCAGACACGGCGGCTCGCGGCCTCAGGCTGATGTTTCTGGTGCATCTGGACGTCCTGGTGGGCCAGACCTACGAAAAGATGCAGGCGTTTGGGTTGCGCTGTGGCTTCATCAAGGCCGGGTGGCAGGAAGACCCGCAGGCTCCGATCCAGATCGCCAGCATTCAGACGATGGAAAAGCGGGACTGGTGGCGCGACTGGAAGGCCCATGTCGTGTTTTTTGACGAGGGCCACCAGACGGTGTTTAGCCGCATCGGCCAGGAGATTATCTACGAAACCCACCCCAAGTCCGTGCATCTGGCCATGACCGCCACGCCCTACCGCTTGGGCCGCGAGCAGCTCGGCGACCATATGCAGACCTATGTAGCGACGCCCGTGCCCTCTGAGCTACAG
Organism: Elainella sp.; assembly: GCA_046080625.1. Taxonomy (GTDB): domain Bacteria; phylum Cyanobacteriota; class Cyanobacteriia; order Elainellales; family Elainellaceae; genus Elainella. The sequence goes on from JBJTUI010000135.1 coordinate 690, forward strand.
CGGATGGGCTATCTGGCCCCAATGCAGTATTACGGTGTGCCCAGTGACTCCCAGATCGACCTGGACGGCGTTCGCACCAAGGCAGGCGACTACGACGAGCGCGACCTGAAAAACGCCTGCGACCGGCCCGAGCTCGTGCAGCGAATTGTCGAGGAATGGCACCGCCTGACGCCCGGCAAGCGCACCATTGCTTTTTGCGTGGATGTGGAGCACGCCCGCCATGTGGCCGAAGCCTTCAAAGCCTCTGGCGTCAGCGCCGCCGTGGTAGACGGCACGACGCCCATCAAAGAACGCCACCAGCTCTATCGGGATCTGGGCGCGGGCTGGCTGCTCGTCCTCACCTCCTGCAACGTGATCAGCATTGGGTTTGACGAGCCCAGCGTGGAAGTTGGGCTGCTGCTGCGGCCTACCCAGTCGCGAGCCCTGCACTACCAGCAAATTGGCCGCCTGCTGCGGATCTCGCCCAGCACCGGCAAAACCGGCGGGATTATTCTCGATCAGGCTAACAACCTGAAGCGGCTCGGCTTCCCGGAAGATATTCAGGAATATCGCCTGCCCAGCCGCAGTGATACGGGCAGCTCCGAGGTGACGCCCAACAAGCAGTGCCCGCTCTGCAACCGCCTGCTCTGGGGGTTTGTCATGGTCTGCCCCGGCTGTGGCCACCGCTGGGAAACCGAGATCCAGGTGCAGACCGAAGATCTGGTCGAGGTCTACAGCGAGGAAGTGCTGCGCCAGATCGAACGCCGCAAAATGTACGAGTTTTATCGGGTGCAGCGCCAGAAGTCGTTTCAGGAAGGGGCCGCCCCCAACTGGACCAAGCGGGTGTTCTTTGAAAAATTTAACTGTTTCCCAGAAGACTCCTGGAGCCTGGGGGCGATTTTTGGCGACGCGCCGACAATGGACGACCGCCACGCCTACCGGGACTATCTGACCCGAATTGCCCAACAGTCCGGCAAGTCCATCTCCTGGGTGATTGAAGAGTTCCAGCAGGAGTTTGGCTTTGACAGCTGGCAGGCCGTGTTTCTGCCCCAGTGATTTTCTTTAACTTTGCTGAATTTGGAGTAACCCATGCCCCGTCCCAAAGTTTACGAAGGCGGCTGTCTCTGCGGCCAAATCCGATTCAGGGCCGAAGGTCCGGCGGGCTGGCCCCACACCTGCTCCTGCAAAATGTGCCAGCGGCATTCGGGGGCGTTGACCGTGGCCTGGGTCGAGTTTCCCAGCGACCGGGTGAGCTGGATTGGCGAGGGCGGTAAACCTGCTGTCTGGCGTTCGTCCGACCGCTCCAGCCGCGCCTTTTGCCCCACCTGCGGCAGCACGCTTGGCGCAATTGACGACGCCCCGGTAGTTGCCCTGGTGCTGGGCACTTTTGACTCGCCCAACCGCAAAGAGCTGGCCCCCGAAAAACATTCCTACGTTTCACCGCGCCCCAAATGGTGGCATGTCACGATTGGTGATGCTCCATCCAGCTGAGGGACAGCGCTGTAGCTCAGGCAGCCAGATGCTCAGGTAGCCAGATGCTCAGGCAGCCAAACTCTGCTCAACCGCTAGCTCCAGTTCCGGAAACATGGCCGACAGAATTCGCTTTGTGCCCTGAAACCGGCTGGCCTGATAGCGCCCTGTCGGATCAAGCTGATGCACAAACACCGCAGGCTGCTTCGGGTTGCCCAGATCGCGGCTGCCAATCGCCAAATAGTCCACGATCCAGTATTCTGAGATGCCCAGCCGCTGATATTCATCCAGCTTGTCGATATAGTCATCATAGTCATCATAGTCATCCTCCCAGTTGGTAGAGACGACCTCGACCGCCACCTGACTAGGTTCTGCCAGCGCCGAATAGGCCGTTGAAGCCGCATCCCAGATCGCTCGATCCACCACGCTAACATCAGGATTCCGGCCCTGCTGTCTGCCGCTGCTGGACACTGTCGCCAGCGTTACCCGGCCCGAAACCCAGACGTTGAGGTTCAACCGTTTGGCCTCTGCCTTGAACAGATCAGCAATCAGCTCAGCTACCGTGTCGTGCTTGCGAGTCGCCAGAATTCTCACGATTTCTCCATCGACCAGCTCATAGCGGCCCTCGGTGGGGCAGCGATCCAGAAATTGCTCAAACGTTAACTCTTTGGGAGAAAGGGCAGTC
>JBJTUI010000136.1:0-15211 GCA_046080625.1 Elainella sp.
CCTCCCTGAATCTGTCCACTCGTCGCCAGCGCCCTGGCGCTAAAGCCATACACCCGCAGCAGCCCTTCCGAGTCGGAGTGGTTGTAGTCGCCGACGGCTTCCATGGAGGCGTTTTCGGCGGAATAGATCGAGTGGGGCGCGTCGGTGGCCGAGACGAAAGAAATGTTGCCGCGATAGAGCGAGACGGTGAGGGTGCCGGTCATCAGCTCGACGGTGCGCTGGATGGCCTCAAGCGCCATTTGGGTGGCCAGATCAAACCAGTAGCCCTGGTAGATCTGCTTGGCAATCAGCAGCGAGAGCTGGTCGTAAAATTCGCGGGCGCGGCGGTCGAGCACGAGCTGGATCAGGAAGGCGTAGCAGGTGCCAAGCAGTTCGACGCCGGGGCTTTCGTAGACGCCGCGTGACTTGATTCCGACGAATCGGTTTTCGACCAGGTGGGTGCCGATGCCGATACCGTGCTTGCCGCCAATCGCGTTGGCCTGCAAAATTGCCTCCAACACCGAGACGGGCTGACCGTTGATCAGAACGGGGCGGCCTTGCTCGAACCGGACGCTGAAGGTTTCGGCTGCGTTGGGGGCATCGGCAGGGTAGCAGCCCATGATTGGCTTGACGAACTGGGCCGGGGTGGTGAGTTCCTCCAGCAGGCCCGACTCGTGGGTGAGGCCGAGCAGATTGGCGTCGGTGGAATAGGGTTTGTCTTTGGTGGCCGTGACCGACAGGCCTTTTTCCTGGCAGAAGTCGATCATTTCGCTGCGGCCAGGGAAGCGGGCCAAAAAGCTTTCGTCGCGCCAAGGGGCATAGACCTGAAACTCGGGGGCCAGCATGTTGGTGATCAGCTGGAACCGCACCTGGTCGTTGCCGCGCCCGGTGGCCCCGTGGCTGAGAATTGTCAGGCCGCGCTGCTTCATTTCGGCGATCATCGCCTCGGTCAACACACAGCGGGCAATGCCGGTAGTGTTCCAGTAGCGGCCTTCATAGCAGGCCTGGGCCTGGATCAGCTGTACGCCAATTTCGGCGATCGCTTCGCGCACGGGCAGCAGCACAAATTCCTGAGCCCCTGCCAGCAGCATCCGGTCCCGAATTGCCGAGACATCGTCTTCGTCTGGCTGGCCCAAATCGGCGGTGAAGCACACCACATGCACTCCCAGATCGGTCAGCCAGCGCGTGACGGTGCAGCTGTCTAGCCCGCCGGACCCAGCAAAGGCGATGGTTTTGCCCTGAAAATCCTGTGCTTTCATTCCAGTCCCTCCTCGTAGGTAGGCAGTTTGCCGTAGGATTATTCTGGTTCCCGCACCCTGGATCGCGGGGCGAGAACAAGACTCTCATTATCTAGTCAAAGCTGGCCGTTTTCCTGTCGGGTTCAGTACAGATTTGCGAATAGGCTAGATTAGAGCCCTAGATTAGAGTCCTAGATTAAAGTCCTAGATTAGAGCACCTACCAAGGCGACGAGGCTGAGGAGAAAACCAGTGTTTTTGAGCGTCGTGATTCCAACCTATAACCGCCTGCCGATTCTGCAAAAGTGCTTGTGGGCGCTGGAACAGCAGACCCTCCCAGCTGATAGCGCCGACTACGAGGTGATCGTGGTAGACGACGGCTCGACCGATGCCACCCTGTCCTGGCTCGCCACTGCCCAGCAGCAGGGCCAGTTGCCCCATGTCCGCTGGTTTCAGCAAGACCACCAGGGGCCAGCGGCGGCTCGCAATCTGGGTGTGGCCAAAGCCGCAGGCGACATCATCGTGTTCATCGACAGCGATCTGGTCGTGACCGACAGCTTTTTACAAGCCCATGTGGCGGCTTTACGGGCGGGCCAGCAGACCCTGGGCAGCGATCGGCTGTTTACCTACGGCAGCGTGATCAACACCTGTAATTTTGACCATCCCACCACCGAGCCCTATAAACTCACCGACTTTTCGGCAGCCTATTTTGCGACCGGCAACGTGGCAATTGCTCGCCATTGGCTAGAGCAGGCGGGCCTGTTTGACACCCGCTTTCAACTCTATGGCTGGGAAGATCTGGAGCTGGGTGTGCGCCTCAAACAGCTGGGCCTGAAGCTGGTCAAATGTCCCGAGGCCAGAGGCTACCACTGGCACCCGCCCTTTGCTCTCAGTCAGCTGCCTGCCCTGATCGACAAAGAAATTCAGCGGGGCCGCATGGGGGTATTGTTCTACCAGAAGCACCCGACCTGGAATGTGCGGATGATGATCCAAATGACCTGGATACATCGCTTGCTCTGGGGGCTGCTCTCCCTGGGGGGCTGGCTAAACGAACGCACCATGGCCCCCCTGTTGCAATGGCTGATCGACCAGAACCGGCCCCAGCTTGCCCTGGAAATCGCCCGAATTTTTCTCAACTGGTACAACGTCCAGGGCGTCTATGCTGCCTATGCCGAACTCAAGGCTAGCGCTGGGTAGAGGTAGCGCCAAACCCAGAAAGCACAAGAAAAAGGCGTAGAGTTGTGCTTCTACGCCCAGATTCCTTACCTTAAGTTTGGAGTGATTCTATTCAGAAAACCCGTCGAACAAATTGACTTTCTTCAGGATTAACCAGCCCTCAACTACCATAGCCGTAGCGTTTTTTGCTCAGCTTCTAGCAGCTCTAGCAAGGCTTTGTCTCCTTTGGCTTTAGCGGCTTCTAGCCGCGCAAACAGACGCTGACGCAACAATTCTCGGTGCAGCTTTTGCGCTTCCTGTTGAGACACCGAACGACGATTACCCATGGCCACTATTCCTCAAGAATTCAGCTCAAGCAAGGCTGTTTCGAACCGTTTTGTGAACTCTGTTCTGTGCTTTGCTGATGCTTTTAATCTAACGGTTGCAACCGGCAAAAACCTCCTCCCAACTGCTCATCCAGTGGGGTGATTGAGGGAGTAGCAAAGAACTAGCACAGCTCACCCAAGCAGGCGGCTGAGTGCAATGGAACTATAGCGTTAGAGATTTAGCTTAGGGTGGGTAGCCTAATGGGGCTCGCCTTTCGGCTATTGGTGATAACCCTGGTTTAGCCCACTGGTTTACCCCACTGGTTTACCCCACTGGCCTAACTCACAAAACAGCGGCCATAAGGGAGATCAGTTTGACAAGGACTGGGGCTCGGCCTCGTAGTATTTTCCGTAATATTTCTGGTAGTGGTCGTAGCGAAGAATATTCTCGTACTGTTGCTTCAAGCCATTGGCAACGATTCCTAGAACAGAAACCTGTGTGGTTGAATGCAGATCTCGCAAAAGATGCATGATGTTATCCCGATTTGTTTTGCCCAGGCCCACCACAAGTAAGATGCCATCCGTGTGAGCACCCATTAACTTGGCATCAGCAAATCCTAGCAGTGGAGGTGAGTCATAGATCACCAGGTCAAACTGTTTGGCAAACCGCTCAGCATAATTGCGCATCTTATTGGATGACAGGAGCCGCCCTGGCGCAGGGGGAAGCTGGCCTGCTGTCAGAATAAAGAGATTTTCATCAACCAAAGAGGGTTGGATCACATCCTCAATAGCAATATCTGTGGTCAGTAGATTACTCAACCCTCGCAGATTAGGCAGGTTGAAGCGGTGATGAACCTGGGGAAGACGTAAGTCAGCATCGACCAGCAAAACCCGACGACCCATCGCTGCGGCTGCAAGAGCTAAATGGGTCGAGACCGTTGATTTACCATCTGCCGGAGTCGCGGAGGTAATCGTCAGAGAACGAATCGGGGAATCGCTGTTGAGCAACCGAATATTGGCGTCGAGTGAATAGAACGCCTCCAAAAACGGCACCGTATTGGCATATCGCCGTCCCTGCCGCTGGGCGGACTCAGCTGGCACCCGGTCAGTGGTCAGCAGGGCGACCTGCTTCAGCTGCTTCTGGAAAGGAATCATCCCAAGACAGGGCAGATTTGTCTCCTTGAAATCTTCAGGGGTGTGGAATACCCGGTCAAGTTTCTCTGCCAGCAGGGCAGCGCCAATCCCCAGCAGCAGTCCCGCAATTCCTCCGAGCAACAGTCTTCGAGAAGTTCCAGAGACATCTGAAACAATGTTTTCATCAATCCGAGTCATCAATTCCCAAGGGGCGAGCTGTCTAGCGACCTCAAGCTGCAAATTTTCGCGAGCAATTTGCAAGCGAGCCAGACTGTCCGAGGCAATACTGAGATTACGATCCAGCTCACCATACTTTCGCGATACGGTCGCCAGACCCTTAATTTGGTCATTCAGAGAGAGGATGGCCTGGTCCAGAGCCTGCTGTTGGGTTTGGAGAACTTTGACCTGGTTAATTGCATCAATCAGGTTAGTAATTAAACCACGGCTGACCGTTCCCTGATAGCCAAGCTGTTCCCGAGATTGATTGGCAGTAAGACTTGTACGAACAATCCGCTGAGCTTCTGCTTGCAGGAGTGGCAACAGCCGATCTCGCTGATCCTGCAGGAGCTGAATCACAGGGGTATTACCGCGCAAACGGGCCGATTCCTGGGCAAGCTTTGTTTCTACATCCTGAAGCTGTGCCAGCAGGTCTTGATAGCGGGGGGACTCGCTCAAGTTGGCAGCCATAATCCCCTGAGCTGGGTCAAGTTTAATCTGCTGCTGAAGGCTAGTATATAGCGTTTGGGCCGCAGCCAACTTCACCTGGTTAGAGCGCTGTTCTTCGGACAAGGAGGCCAGCTGCCGGGACAGCGAATCGGATTTCTCAGCCGGCTGCACCAAATTGTTGGCCTGTCGAAACGTCTCCAGATCGGCTTCTAGCGTTTTGACATTTTGCTGCTGGCGATCAATTTGCTCATTGACAAAATCCACCGCCTTGCGCAGATTCTTTTGCCGGTCTTCGGTACTATAGGCCAAAAAGCTATTTGCGAGCTGCGATAGAACAAATTGAACCTGATCAGGATCCTCAGCACTATAGCTAATTTCTAAAACCTTCGAGTCTTCGGGGTTCTCGATTTTAATCTGACTGACTAGGGTTTCGTAGGTAATATCGGGATAGCGAGCCTGAATTTTCTTAACAATCGGATCTAATAAAGCTTGACTCTTTAGCACCGCAATTTGGCTGACGTAGCCTGGATCATATGGAATTCCATAGATCGAGGAGTCAAACTGTTGACCTTCTTGGGAAGAGGTCAGCGTATTAGCCAACCGTCGTCCCTGAGTCACGGGCTCAACCAGCAGGTTAATATCGCCGGAATAGCGAGGGGGTTGAAGCAGGGTTGAAGCTGAAGCCAGAAGCGTCGTTGCTGTAGCCACCTGCAACAAAGTTAGCCAGCGGCGGCGTAAGATGGCCAGCAGCTGCCCGAGGTTGAGCTCGTCGTCATCGGCATTGATCTCAGACGGTGGGGCTGCCAGGGTTTTACCGTTTTTAGGATCAAAGCTTAAAAGCTGGGGAGGCTGGGCGAGGTCCAGATTGTTTTTGGAATCCATCTTTTTATCTGTGTAAATTACGCCTTATTCAGTAGCGGCACCAGGTTGCCATCGATTCATTGCAAGCTATAGCTGTAGTCTTTTTGATTAGGGCGGAGTACAGGGGGAACCTCTGGTGGGGGGCGTTCACGTAGCCTAAGCTGGGGGGTATCGCCATAGAGAATTAGAATCCAAATAAAAGGCGGAGGATGGTAGCAACACCACTTAGAGGCGTCACCACTGAGCCGAAAGTCCCAAACAGATCGGACGCAACGCCAATATCCGAACGCCTCGCCAGAACCACATCATTGTTTTGCAGCAGTGGATTGGTCTCCTCATTTGGCTGGGCTGCAAAGTCAACCTCAATCGTGCGGTGGACCACAGTGCCGTCCAAATTGAGTCGGATAAATTCCACCTGGGAAGAGCGAGCCCGGTCGTTTTTAAACCCCCCTGCTGCCAGAATCGCCTGATTCAGCGAAGTATTGGGCTGGAGCGTCACGGCACCGGGTTCAACCACCTCGCCCACAACCTGTACGTTGATTTTCTCGGGTGCGAAATTCACTCTTCCCAGACGCACCGCCTCAGCCGGATCAACCGTCGTCGCGCGGGGTACAACAACCGTATCGCCATCTCGTAGGCTAATGTCTTGGCTAATGTCACCGGCAGCAACCAGATCCCACAGATTGACGTTGATCGCCTGTAGACGGTCGGCCCTGGGAGCTCGCAAAACTCTCACCTGGCGAATGTCGGCGGTTTGGGTAATTCCACCAGCTTTTTGAATCAGCTCTGTTACGGTGGGCAGCTGAAACCGTTTCACATTTTGTTCAATATTTGTCTCAGTCACATAGGTACCAGGTCGATTGACTTCGCCCGAAACCGCAATCCGAATGGGCCGAGGTGCGACCAGGGTCAGGGTTAAAACAGGAGGGCGCGTCAAAAACTGACTATATTGAGCAACCAGCAAATCTTTCGTTTCTCTAACCGTTAACCCCTGGATATTGATCTCTCCCAGCCAGGGCAAGTCTAGAACACCATCGGTTGAAACCACAAACTCGCCTGTGATCTCGGGAACATTGGCCACTTCAATGTTGATCTGATCCCCCGCCCCCAAGGTATAGGCATCGTCCAGAACCTGGCTAGGTGACAGATCTATCGAAGGAACCACCGAAGGAATGGACGAGCTGGCTACAGGGGGAAATACTAACTCACTGGCTTGCCCTGGTGGCTGCACCGCTTGCCCTAGGATAAAAGCGGAAGTGAGCAACAAAAACGATAGCCCAGGAGCGCTTCGGCTGCCAGAACCAGTTGAAGACAAGAGTGAAAAATCCATCATAAGTTTAGGTAGAATCAGGAAGCTTGGAAAAACGACTGATCTCTCTACAGAGCTATATAAACCCCCCAGCATCTATATCTATGGTAAACATAGATACACCACAGGCTTTTAACGCTGTCTCCAGTAGATTCAATCAGCAACTTAACTTCGTCAGATTTCTGCACCCTGAACCTCAGAGGGGTAAAATAACTTGCAATCTACAAGCTATTGCCACACAAGCCACTTTTAACTCAACTATTTTCAACTATGGTTGCCCTCTCAACCATAGTTGAATAGAGTAGCCACTCTCAAACAACAACCTGTAATCGAACCTGTGAATACATTACCAATTGATATGTAAACCCGTAGCCTACTCATATCGGATTTTTCAAAGGCACAGATGCAAAAGAGCCAGAAGCTTACAGCGGTTTTCAGATCAGTAAGCCATGGATTAACAGTGGGGTGCAGGGGCGTAGCTCCTGCGTAGGGGCACCGCCCCCACATCCCCTCCCGTAGCTGACTGAAATAAAAATGGCTGTAAATCCAATTTAGAACGGGCAATGGTTAAACCAATTGGTGGAACTCACCTATCGCTCAGAATTCAGTGACGTAAGATTATGTCAGCATATCCATGCTATATCCTAACCGGACAGATTGCACAGTCATCTCGGTAAGTTGCGCAACTCGCGAACGACCTTGAGCTGTGCTGGCGTCGGGTTTGTGCTGGGGTGGAGTTGCTTCAGCAGATTCAGCGCCTCCCAAACTTCCAGGCGTTGATGGCGACAAAGGTAGCTGATGCAAACGAGCGGTGAACGTTCTACCCCTGCGAGGCAGTGAACATATACTGATTGATGGGTCTGCATCAATTGCTGCAAAATTTCAACGGCCTGAACCAATTGCCCGACCTGAAGCGGCTGGCTACTATAACTATCAGGTAAAACAAACCGGACACATTCTAGCGTCTGGGTGATTTCGATGGGCAGCTTGCCTTCCTGTTCAGAGCACAGCGACAACACAGCACGAATACCAGCATGGGCCAGTTGAGTTTGGTGAGAAGTCGGTAGGGGGCCGACCGCGAGCCGTTGAGGGAGAATCCAACTCATTAAATCTGTCAGGTGTGACGCCTTTTGGAAAAATCGGATTGCATCCGACTGTGGATTTGATTTTTTGAAGAAGCTCATCGTTTCAACTCTTATACCGATTCTTTTTGGCACCCCACAAAATAAATCAGGAGTCAAGGGGGTTCAGCCCCCTACAGGGACAAAGCCTTGTATCCCCCTGACTATGCAAGCTCTATCAAGAATTGGGATGAGTAGAAGAGTAAATTAAAGCACTAAAATTCTAATGATTGTAACTTGCGATTCCCACAAGTAAAGTTAACAGGAAGTTCAGTGCGACGGCACGATTTCAATTTTAGGGTGGTTTTCTAAAGACTAAGCTAATTTCTAAAGATTAACTAAATAGCAACTTCCGATCTCATGAGGATCAGTTTTTAGGGATAGTGCGATTAGAAGGCGTGGCTGTTTCACTTCACTATAAACCGCTGAAAGCCTTCTCAGAATTACCCTGCTTGACTGATAAATCTTTTGCTCCATGGCAGTTATGCGCAGCGGCTTGAGCAACCGCCCCTAGGCACCCGATATTGGCCTGCGCCGACTTCCCAATCCCGCACAGCTATCTTTACAGGCTCTACAGGCGCGGCTTCTACCCTCGGGCAAAGCTTTGTCAGGCGACGAGCAGGGCTATCTGGGTCTACTGGAAGCTGACCGCAGAGCTACTGAAAATCCGAAAGAATTCACAACACAGTATCGGATTACTAAGACCGGAACTCGTAACTCGTTGATTCCACTGAATACTAGTTCGATACGATACAGCCCATGGGTCCAATCCGCCTTGCAGATCGTCGCGCTGAAAGTCTCTAACTCCCGAGTTTACAGGGTTTATAAACCTAGCCGTTCAACTTCAAGAGTTGCTACTCTCTTGGTGCATGTATCCTCTCATTTAAGGAGCTATTTTTTTTACATTTTGTAGGCTTTAATCTGTAAAAAATTAGCCCTCCAGTTGCAACTGGAGGGCTACTGGGGCTAGACTGTAGGCACCTGAATTTGTCACGAGATATCTGGCTGTTTGAGACGCTTTCCCTTCGCAAGCTTCTGAATGTGGATCCTTGGCCTAAGCATCATTAGAAGTTTTCCCAAGACCTGCTCTGTCAAGGGAGCGTGTCACCTTCTACAGAGAAAAAAGGAAAGCCTGATTTTTCCGTTATCGACGAAAGCCATTGACACGTATGCATGGTTTTTCTCTCAAGAAGGTGACACGCTCCCCTCTGTCAAGTTCTGGCTAGGTCGTACAGCAAAATAAGGCTTCGGAAAGTGTGAGTGGGTAAGAGCGCCTCGCGGCTCCTCATTGCTCTCTATGCTCCCCTGTTTTTCAGGCATGAGGCTTTGTCTGTAAGTAGTTTTGCTACAGACGTTGACTGCGCTTGATCCCTCGGAGGTGAATTGAATGACATCAGTCCTTAAAGTGTAGCGAATTTAACAAAACGCCTTGAATACTCTAGTGGAGAATTAATGACTTACTCTAATTCTTCCCGTATTCGGCTCACTCTACTTCTGAACTTGTGCCTACAGAGTCATTCTATGGAATAGGTTGCGGTTAGGCATTTTAAATGAGGCTTCATTCTGGCGTAGGTCTAGCTTTTTATAAATTCAGTAGCTGTGGTTTCTGGTTATAGTGTGGGCTTCGACGGTCTTCTTAAGATCTCAGTCCCTCTATCGTAGATGTTTGCTCTCGATTGAGCAGCAGGGTCTAGCTTGCAGGATAAGTGTGCCCAAAATCTGGAACAACTTCTCACTTTTCACACCATGTACTTTGTTTCACCATATATGGTCTTTTTCAGCCAAGCTATCGACCAGCCGAACCCTTGACCAAGGAATGTTTGTTGTATATGGCTCAAGATCTCACAACAATCTCACAACTTCTATATACCTTTCATAGGGATACGGAACGGTTGCTTGTGCAAATGTGCAAATTCCTATGGATTGTGTTGCTTTTATCTGTTACATCATTTGTCTGAATTTTTTGATTTACAGTGCTTACGGTGAGCAAGGGAGAGCGAGGGACAGGTCTATGCTCCCACTTATTAAGTGGCCAGGCTTGATTAAATTGAAGAGGGTTCTAGGGGAATGTAGAAGGTTTGCCCTCTTCTGCGGGCTGCGCCCCCAAGCCCTCACTGTTCTACAGACGTTTACGCCTACTTATTCGATTTGTCTAGCTGAGCCTAACCGGATTGTGCTATAGCTCAGTCCAATCAATACAACTTCAGGGTTATTCTAGAGCGGGCTTTGATGGTCACACTGATCTCGGCCTCTCTATATATAACCTTCTTCTCAGATTGCAAAAGATTAGGTTGCAGACTACAGAGAGGTAAATTTGCAGAGAAGGTTTGACCGAAATCGGAAGCGCTCTCAGCGTAGAGCAATTTTTTGCCCTGTTCATCCCCGATGCTATCTCGATAGCGTCAGTGCCAAATATGCCCTCTATGCTGACTCGCCAGAGCAGTTGCAGCAGCGAGGCGTGGGGCGAAAACTGTCGCTGCTGTTGACTAGCAATCAAACCGCGGTGCCCTTAGAGCGGGAGTGGCTAGAGGGCTTTTGGTGCAAAGAATGTCAGCAAAGCGAATGGTATCACGTTAAGAAAACAGGCGACCGCAGCTATGAGGTAGCTGTAGCGCCAGCAGAGCTCTGGCATCAGGCCACGGGTGTAATCGATCCCCGTGGGAATCCCTCGGTTGGGGAGTTTACGCGCCGTCAGGCCAGGATGCTTAACCTGCACAGCAACCGGATTAAAAAGGAATTCGGATTCTTCTAAGTAGGTAGGTGCAAATATTTGTAGGACAGTGGGGGTTTGGAGGCTGCGCCCCCAACAGAGGGCAAGCCTCCTGTATTCCCCTAAAACTCTCTTCGATTTAATCAAGCCCAGCTACTTACAGCGGTTTTCAGATCAATAAGCCACGGATTAATAGAGGAGTGCAGGAGCTATACTCCTCCTGTAGTTAACTGAAATGAAAAGCGCTGTAAAAGAGATTGATAGGAAAGCGGATGGCTTACAACACCTGTAAAACCCTGGTCGAACAAAATCCAAACGCTTTTGGGCGGTGGCTGTTAAACCGGGAGTTTGCCCAAGTCCAGTTCCTACCGTTTCGGCTGGCTTCTAAAGCCCACCAAACTGATTGCTCGCTGCTGCTGCGGGTAAATGAGCAGATTCTGCATCTAGAGCTGCAAACACAGCCCGACCTCAATTTGCCCTTTCGGATGCTGGAGTCCTGGGTGCAGCTGCATCGTCAGTACAGCAGCCCGATTCAGCAGGTTGTCCTGTTTCTTCAGGCGAGTCAATTGCCCCAGGCTTACGTCAGTTCGTTTGAGACAGGCCAAACAACCCACCAGTATCGAGTTATTCGACTCTGGGAAACTGAGCCAGCGCCGCTGCTTGCCGAGCCGAGCCTCCTGCCCTGGGCCACCCTAGCTCGGTCAGAGCACCCCGCAAAGCTGTTGGAGCAAGTCTGGCAGCAGGTGCACAAAATTGAGCCCGTAGAAGAGCGACATAATCTAGCCACAGCCTGTTTTCTTCTGGCAGGCCTACGATTCGAACAGCAGACATTGGCACATCTATTCCGGGAGGATTTGATGGAAGAATCGGTGACTTACCAGTACATCCTCAATAAAGGCCATCAAAGAGGACTACAGCAGGGACTACAGCAGGGACTACAGCAGCAGGGGATGACCCTGGTTCTGCGGCTGCTGGCTCGTCGATTTGGTGCGATCCCGGTAGAAATGCAGCTGCAAATCGAACAGCTCTCCCGCTTCCAGCTCGAAGAACTGGCCGAAGCAGTGCTGGATTTCGAGAACCTGCAGACGCTCCAGAATTGGCTTAATCAAGCGAGAGTCTTGGCCCAATCTCTGCCTTCAAGGGATGAGGGGAAAACCGGCAGAGCCCTGTTGCGAGGCTGGGTTGAGTCGGTTTGAGCCCTAAGGTCTGACCCACCCCGCCCTACGGGCACCCCTCCCTGGAGGGGATGATTGGGCTAGTGTAAATGGGACGGTTGGGTTTCTAAAGATCGGGGTCAAGGATCAGGCTTTCCAGCATAGCGGTTGGGCTGACAGCATGAGTGGTTGCGTGTTTAAGGGTGACGATCTAGCTTTCAACTCGAACGGTTGGGCTGGCAGGATGAGTGTTTTTGCGTTCAACAATAGCATTCCGGCTTTCAACTCAATTGTTCGAGCGTTCAGGGTAATGGAATTCGCTGATCGGGGGAGTTGATAGGCTGATCGCTAGGGGCTGATGGCTCTATTTAGGGGGTGAAGCCCCTAATCCGGTAGATTTGCTCAAAGGTGGGCTGGGACTGGTTTGGTGGGCGATCAAATTCCGGGTTTTTGCCCACAGACTAGACGCAGCCGATCCTTTAGGCTGGGGGCAAATGAGCAACAGGAGTGCCTCTATGCCTCGTCGTAAACGGAGTTCGAGAGTGTTGGAAAAAGCGGACAAGCGGGCCGCTGCCCTGATGTCGATTGCGCCGGATCTGGACCTGGGCAATGACCTGACCCTGGCCAGCTATCTGGAGCAGATTGGCAGTTTGCGGGATCAGCTGACGCTCTACAATGCCACCCTATCGAATGTGGACCAGTATCACAATGATGTGACGGCGCTGGAGCAGGCGGTGGGTGATTTGTCGGAGCAGATGCTGCTGGCCGTGGCCGTAAAGTACGGCAAGAACAGCAACGAGTATGAGATGGCGGGCGGGATTCGCAAGCAGGACCGCAAGCGCCCGGTGCGCCGAGCGACGGCGGCCTGAGCGATTGGCGCTGTAGCTAGGTCAATAGACAGCTAAATTGAGCTGTGCTCCCTCTGGTTCTGGATTGGAACCGGAGGGTTTTTGCTGTAAGCTGCGGATATACAATGAGCGATGAGAAACGGCCTGAGGGACTTGGTATGCTGACGCAGCGCCACAACGCAGCCTCCCGGATTTTGGAGAATGGCGATCGGCTGACTCGTGAGGAGTTTGAACGCCGCTATGCGGCCATGCCCAACCTGAAAAAGGCGGAGTTGATTGAAGGGGTGGTGTATATGGCTGCGGCCTTGAGATACCGGCTGCATGGCAACCCCCATAGCTATGTCTTGGCCTGGTTGGGATTGTATGCAGCCCATACGCCCGGTGTGGAGCCTGCGGATAATACGACGGTTCGTTTGGACGATAGGAACGCACCCCAGCCGGATGCGCTGTTGCGTCTAGAAGCTGGCGGTCAATCTTGGATTAGTGAAGATGACTATGTGGAAGGTGCGCCAGAGCTGATTGTGGAAATTGCGGCCAGCACGGCTTCCTATGATTTGTATGATAAGCTCCAGGTCTATCGTCGCAATGCTGTGCAGGAATATCTGGTTTGGCTGGTGGAGGATCGGGAGCTGCGTTGGTATAGCCTGGAGAATGGCGAATATGTTGTGCAACAGCCTGATGCAGCGGGGCTAATTCGCAGTCGTTGTTTTCCGGGCCTGTGGTTGGCGGTTAAAGCTTTGCTAGCAGGACAGATGGCGGAGGTCTTAGCGGCGCAGCAGGCTGGGCTTGACTCTGAGGAGCATGGTGCTTTTATCGCAAGGCTGAACAGCCTGGAAGCGTCCTCTTAGCAGGATGGACTAACGTTATTCATCCTCAGCCAGCCAAACAGATCATTGGCTGATAGCTCCAGCTGAATAGTCTCCTCCCCTGCGTGGACTGCCCTAGACGATCTGTTTTAGTCTAAGCGCGATTGCCCAGCTCTAGATCTTTGGGCAGATTTCAAGATTGACCGGGTGAGAACGAAGCGATGTAACCCACATCCAGAGCAGGTGATCCTAAAAGGCCGATTGCTACGAGGACGGCTGATGTAGCAACTGCTGGGCGAATTCGTCGAGAACTACAGGAATTGTTTCATGCTGCTGAGCAGACTGAACGCATCTAACATTTAGCTTGACTAAGGATCGTGGATTAAATAACCTATAATTCTGGTTTTGCTGTGTAATTCCATTGAGGCAAGAATTCATCAAAGACAATTTTCATGTTGGATTTGAAGTCTTCAGCCACTTTTCGCCCTGTTTGATAAGTCTTGTCAAGAATGGTGGCAAACACATTTAACCCTGTGCGGGTCGTTGTCGTCGCTATCAATGCTTGAACCGTCTGGACACTATCAAAGATCACCCCCTGACAGACGCGAGAGACATGAGGAAACAACCGATGTTCAATGGGATTGTACTTGGAGGTATAAGGCGGGTAGTGAGCGATGCGAATTTCGATGCCTAACTCGTTAACCAACGTTTGTAAGTCCTGTTTAAAGATGTAATAGCGTGAGCTATTGCTGCCTCCACCATCACACAACAGCAAAATCGAGTCAGCCAGGGGGTAGCGAAGTTTGCCATAGGTGTTCCACCAGTAGCGAATCGAGTCACAGGAAAACTCGCTGGTATCATGGCTTGTGCCAATCTGGATGTAGCCCACGTTATCGCTCATGTCGTATAGCCCATGAGGAATGGCAATCCCAGTTGCAAGCGTTGCCCAATCATGGTCGAAGACCTCAATCGGTTCTTGAGTGTAGAGTTCTCCATCCCGGTATAACTGACCGATCAATTCTCTTTTTTTGTGTCCATACTCATCACTGGATTGCCAGTGGCTTGATAGGTTTGCTTGAGTCGCTCAATCGTCTCAAATTGCTCGTTACGATGCTCACTCGTTCCAGTTGCCAACGTCTTTACCGCTTTGCGTTTGCGAAAGTTGTGTTTCTCTAACAACTGGTCTACCACCGTCACGCTCACATTAATGCCCTCCTCTTTCAGCAATGCGGCAATTTCGTGCCGCTTGAGATTGGTCCACTTCAGCGTTTCATCCATCGGTGAACCCGCTGTATGCCGCTCTAACACGCGCAAAAAAGCTTCGTCTAATCCAGCAATCGTCTCAAAGGCGGATTTACGTCCACCGCCCGGTTGGCGAATCCGTTCATCCTCAAGACTGGCTTGACCCTGAAGTTCCTGCAAACCTAGCCGTAAGGTTTCGTGATGACAGCCAAACAATTGCCGGATGTATGCCTGCCCCCCATATCCTAATTTCACCGCTTCAATCGCCGCATAGCGACGACGATCCTTCTCGGACAGCGATTGATAATACCGTTGCATCTGGATTTCTATTTCAGGGGGGTAAGTTTGCATCGCTTCATCTGAATGTTTAGCCTGTCTCTCTAGCTTACAGAAATTACTGAAGAATTATACCTTATTTAATCCTTGATCCTTAGGCAGCGTCGAGGGCAACTTCGAGATAGAAGTTCCACAACCCTGCTGCGGTCAGCATCAGGCGATCATCGAAATCAGGCACACGATTCCTATAAGAGACTTCCAAGTAAAGAATGATCCAGTAGCTAGGGTGATTTGCCCGAGATTTCGATAAACCACTTCGGCAAATTGGGAAGGCGCTGCAATCGCTTCTCCACCTCCGCCATTGCCCGTTTACTGAGTTTGACTCCTG
>JBJTUI010000137.1:0-8840 GCA_046080625.1 Elainella sp.
AGCCAAAGACCCGCAGCCCTGTTTTGCTTCTCATCGAGCCGAGGAGAAGTTCTATGACCAGTTTTGGTTCTCGCGTATTCGCTCTGTGTCCTGCCAGTGTTGACTTTTCTTCTTTTACTGAGATGTGTCAGGCAGGCAGGGCTTGCCCTCTTTTGAGCTGCGCCCCTAAACTCCACTATCCGACAGTTCACTGCCCCGGCCTACTTAGTTTACGGATCTTCAGCTTACAGGTCAGTTGACAAAGCAGCCGCAGATTCACGTCGCTTTTTCAAACTCCTGTAACCTCGATTGAGCTTACAGCGGTTTTCAGATCAATCAACCACGATAGCGGGGTACAGGGGCTATGCCCCCACACCCATAGCTAACTGAAACGAAAATAGTGATAGACCTGTTCCGGGAAATTTCCTGCCCCAAGCTGCGCCCAGCCAGCAGCCTTCAGAGAGTCCTTTAGGAACACTACGGGAACGCAACCATTCTGTTAGCGATCCGAGGAACAGGGGAATGCTAGCTGGGTTCTTTTTTGCCTGCCCTGGTCTTGTCCGCCCAGTTACCCTGGTTTGTCTACCCTATAGCGCTGTCCTGTGGTTGGGCCTGCTGGGCCTAGAGTGCGGCAAGCCAAAGCCTCGACCTGCCACACTGGGCTGATTTTGTTCTGTTCAAGTTTTGTTCAAGCCCCGCTCCAATTCTGTTCAACCAGTGACGCTTTAATAGGCTGCTTTCATGGATATCAAGCAAACATCTGCACCCTCGTCCGCACTGCAAGCTGGATTCGCGCCCTCCGATTCCACCTATGTCGGGTTAGGAGACTCTAAGCCGGAACCACAGAACTCTTTGGCCGCCGAGCTAACCCGACTCAACGGTCGGCAGTTCAGCGGTTCACTCGACCAGCGAATTGAACAGGTCGAACTGGACGACAGGGTTGTTCAAGCTCCGGCTAACTGGCGGCGAGTCAGCCAAGCCGCTGCTCGGGATGAGGCAACTCCCGCCAAAGCCAACAAGCGAACCGACCAGCTGACCGGTTTAGCAGCAGACAAATCCCTCATGATGGAGGATGACGGACTGACCGCTTCCCGGTCTACCCGGGCCGGCCTGCCCTATCCCGGTCGGCTGTTGCGCTATGTGCCGGGTGCCCCCCTGCGGTTCGACCGAGCCGCCCAACAGTGGCAGCAGCGGATGCGCGAGCGGGGCTGGTCGATTCAGGCCGACGGCTTTTACGGAGCCCAAAGCGCCCAGGTTTGTCGCCAGTTTCAGCAGAGAAAAGGACTTCAGGCCGATGGCGTTGTGGGACCCGCCACCTGGGCCGCCACCTTCAAAGCCGACGTTGTGACCACGCCCCAGCCCAGCCCTGGCAGCACCACCCGGATCAATGCCCGAGGGTTGGAGCTAGTGAAAAAATTTGAGGGGCTGGTGCTGACGGCCTACCGCGATCCGGTTGGCATCTGGACGATTGGCTATGGCCACACGGGGCCAGAAGTGGGGTCGGGCGATGTGATCACTAAAGCCCAGGCCGAAGCGCTGCTGCGGCAAGATCTGTCCCGCTTCGAGGCAGCAGTGCGAAACCTGGTCAAGGTGCCGCTCAGCTCCAACCAATTTTCGGCCCTGGTGTCGTTCACCTACAACGTGGGCAGCGGAGCCCTGGCCCAATCCACCCTGCTGGCCCTGCTGAACCAGAGAAACTACCAGGGCGCTGCCGATCAGTTTCCGCGCTGGGTAAACGGCGGCGGTCAGGTTCTGCCGGGGCTGGTGCGGCGGCGGAATGAGGAACGGGCGCTGTTTTTGACGCCGGGGTAGGGGAGGTGGGGAAATCACAGGCTTTTGTCGAAGTGGGAGCGGGCTCTTGGCGCAACCAAGACAGGTCATGGTTGGTGTTATGGGTTGGTGTTATGGGTTGGTGCTATTGAACGCAGCTACCGACCCACCCCTAACTAGCTCATCTTGCAGACTACCCGACCGGTAAATCACGGACCCAAAATCCCCAATTTTCTCTCCCCCACCTCTCCCACCTCTCCCACCTCCCTATCTCCCCATCTCCCCATCCCCCCATCCCCCGACCTCCCACCCCTGCCCCCAAACCGCTACCATTGATCAGGGATTTCTCAGCAGGACATCATGCAGTTTATCGATCAGGCGGAAATTGAGGTCAGGGCGGGCAATGGCGGGGATGGCATGGTGGCCTTTCGTCGCGAAAAATATGTGCCTGCGGGGGGGCCTGCGGGGGGCAACGGCGGTGCGGGCGGGTCGGTGGTGCTGGTGGCGGTCGAAAATCTGCAAACGCTGCTCGACTTTCGCTATGCCCATATTTTCAAAGCGCCCGACGGGAAGAAAGGCGGCCCCAAAAACATGACCGGGGCTTCGGGGGACGATCTGCGGGTCGAGGTGCCCTGCGGTACGGTGGTCTACGATGCCGAAACCGATCAGGTACTGGGCGATCTGACGTGCCCCAACCAGGAACTCTGTGTGGTGAAGGGCGGCAAAGGCGGGCTGGGCAACCGGCATTTCCTCAGCAACCACAACCGCGCCCCGGAGCGGGCTCTACCGGGTCTGCCGGGCGAAATTCGCATGCTGCGGCTGGAGTTGAAGCTGTTGGCCGAGGTGGGGATCATTGGTCTGCCCAACGCTGGCAAATCGACGCTGATCTCGGCCCTCTCGGCGGCGCGACCCAAAATTGCCAACTATCCGTTCACAACGCTGGTGCCCAACCTGGGCGTGGTTCGCAAACCCACAGGTGACGGCACGGTGTTTGCCGATATTCCCGGTTTGATTGAGGGGGCCCATCTGGGTACGGGTTTGGGGCATGACTTTCTTCGCCACATCGAACGCACCCGAGTTCTGCTCCACCTGATCGACGTTACCCAGGACGACCCGATTGCTGCCTATAGAACTATCCAGGCCGAGCTGCAAGCCTACGGTCGGGGTCTGGCCAACCGGCCCCAGGTGATTGGGCTCAACAAAATTGACGCCCTGCCAGCAGACAGCTCACTTCCCCATGAGGTGGCCGACCAGCTGCGGCAGCTCACCGCTGACCCAATTTTCATCATTTCTGCCGTGGCCCAAACCGGCCTGCCGCCGCTATTGCAACAGATCTGGCAACAGTTGGATGATATGGAGGAAGCAAGCCAGGAGGAAGCCGAGGTGGAAGCCGGGATAGAACAGCATAAAACAGCCAAGGCTGAAGTCAATTTTGCTTCTGACCCTGGCTTAGAAAACAACGCAAATGAATTAGAAAGGGATGAAGCCGAGGATCGGCTGGACGAACTTGGCGAAGAACTCGTTTAGGAATTTAGCAGGAAGCTGAAACAAGCAGCTAGGCTTCTTCCCAGGATTCAACGGCCAGGAGTTCGCTAATCGGATCTTGCATGGAAAATTCAAAGTCCTCGAGCTCTTTCTTCCAGTAGGACCACTCGTTGCCGTAGAGCAGAGCAATTTTCCACAGCCGATCTCCGGGTTTAACGGCCTTCGATTCTACCAGAGAGCGAACTTGACGCTGAAATTTTTCCATCGGGTGAACAACCGGTGGGTTCATAACACCTTCAGTCATAAAGCAAACGGTTTGGTTTTACAAATTCTGATGTTCTACAGATGCTAAAACAGTCGTACCTTCTAGTCTGCTGCGTCAAAGGTGAATGCGAAGTACTTGACCACGCCATAACTAGCTATACGCCCTCAATATCTTATGCTAGCACAGACAAATTTTGACCTAGAAAATTGCAAATTTGCGTAAAGTAAGATTGTTTGTGCTGATGGCTAGAAAAAATCCAATTAAGTCAGCCTATTGGCTTGGTTGATTTGTACCGATAGTCTGTCTGAATTGCAATTTGATCAACTTTAGTTTCAAAAATTGCAGGTAGACAGCCTGTTCAACTCACCCAGGTCCTCTTACAGAGGTTTTCTGGCTGGCTCCTAGCGGCCTAAATCGTGCAGGGTGTGGATCGCAGTCACACAGTGTTGCGTGATTGCCTCTAGCTCCTCGCGCCGGGTTGAGGTTGGAGGCGAAATCGCCTGCCCAATCCGCACGGTGATCGGAACGGGGTGCGGCAGCTTCTGGCCCTTGGGAATGATGGCTTCGGTGCCCCAGAGGCTGACCGGCAGCAGCAGCGCCTGGGATTTGGCCGCCAGCAGCGTTGCCCCCAGCTTGGGATCAGGAATCCGGGCATCGGCAGTACGGGTGCCCTGCAAAAACACGCCAACCGCCCATCCTGCCTCTAGCTGGGTCAGGGCGGCCCGAATCGCACTGCGGTCTGCCGAACCCCGCTTCACCGGGTAGGCTCCGTAGAGGCGAATGGCGCGCCCCAGCAGCGGCAAACGAAATAGCTCTTCCTTGGCCATGAAGGACACCGGACGCCGGACACAGTTGGACAGAATCGGCGGGTCGAAATCGCTGGCGTGATTGGCCACGACAATCAGCGGTCCCTGCATCGGCACATGCTCGACCCCGTAGATCCGGCCTCGGAAGTAGGCATGCAGCATTGGGCTAACCACCGACCATTTGAACAGATGGTAGAGAAACAGGCTGGCAAGGGGTTCACGCTGACGCATAGGCGGGCCAATTTGTCGTAATAATTCGTAAAATTACGGATTTCGTCATTTAATAGGAGAAGTGGGAATCCGCGCAACCACGCTTCATTAATCAGCCTATCAAACGGTATGCTGCGGAGCGAACTTTACAAAAATCTCAAGCAGGCTTGGCGGAGCTGGCGGAGCTGGTGCGGAATAGTGAAGCAGATTCTTTTTAATCCCTGTCTCCCTGTGAAAAGCGATTCTCATGCGCCTATGCTTGCTAGTGGCCCTTTGACCGGCCATCTGACCGGCAAGCTCAAAACGGTGCCGACGCTGCCCGGTACTCCCTACAGCTGGATCGACCGGCTGACCAAAGAGCGTTCCCACAGCTTTGCGTTTCGGCTCGATCAGACCCGTAAAGTCGCGATTGATCTGGTCAATACACGCAGTCCTGGTCTATTGGGCCTCACCCGCTCGCGCCACATTGAGGTGATTCTGTGGAGTGAGTCGGGCCAGCCTGAGGCGCTGTTTTCGGTAGCGCCCGGCGACCGGGACTATGAAACCCTGACTCTGAAGTCGGGCCGCTATCTGCTAGAGCTGAAAACCCGCACCAGTAAAAAAATCGACTATGCCCTGCGGCTAACGGCCCTGAAGTGGCTGATGTTGGACTGTCTGACGGGCTGAGTGGCGTCGGGCGGCCCAGAGCGGCCCAGCCGTTACAAAGAATTACTAAAATGGGTTGATTAGCAAGACAAATCTTGTCACCCTCGATACAGCTTGACTGCGACCCGGCTTCGACCTATCCGGCTGGAACTGGACTGGAGTCTGGCTCGATTGGTTCACCGACACCCCCTTTGACGGAGCAGTGCTATGGTTTCAGTGATCAAATTCTCTTCGGAAGACTGCGGCCTCTGCCACAAAATGTCGTTCTATGACCAGAAAGTGGTAGAAGAGCTGGGAATGGAATTTGTCGATGTCAAAATGCAGGATACGGCCACCTACCGTAAATATCGTAAAATCCTCTTGACCCAGTATCCCGATAAGGCCGAGATGGGCTGGCCAACCTATCTGATCTGCAAAGATCCGGAGGGCGAGTTTGAGATCATTGGTGAGGTGAAGGGTGCCCATCCCAAGGGCGAGTTCCGCACCAGGCTGCAGGAATTCACGATTTAGGCTGGGCTTGTCAGGGCTTAGGCTGGGCTTGTCAAGGCTTCAGCAGCTCAAAGCTGACCACTTCCAGGACGGCCTGATCGCGGGTGATAGGGTGTTTTTGCAGGCGGCCTTTGACCGCAACCCGCTGCTCGGGTCTAAGCAGATCGTGAGGGGCGTTCTGGGCGATTTCGTAGCTGCCGCCATCGCGGGTGATCAGCCGCCAGATGCCTTTACCCCGCCCCAATCGCTGCACAGTTCCTTCTACTGTAACCATGTGATTCATCGGTCTGTTTGAAGAACTTGACCAGAAGAACTTAACACCTCAACATCCCAGTTTTGAGTCAGCAGGCTCCACACAGGATTTCAAACAGCAAAGGGGCAGCCTAGCCGCCCCGATTCTGATGCTCTTAGCTCTAGTCAGCAGTTTAGCCAGCAGCCTGGGCCGGTCTTTGGGATGCGGCTGAACGGCTCTTATATTTTGCCTCTGCGGCGGCGTCAATGGGGGTAAATTCAATGTGATTGAGCAGCGTCGTCACGAAGGCAAACAGCAAAAACGGTAGGGATAGCACCAGAATCAGGCCCACCGTAGCCAGGGCATAGATGGGGCGGCTTGCTCCCATCAGGGCCAGTGCTGCCGCTAGGCTGAGGAACAGCACCACCAACCAGACGATGATTTGACCGTAAATGTCGCCAAAGGTCAGGGTACAGACAACGCGATACTTTTGGATATCCATAGTTTCCCCAAGCACAATATGAAAGACTTACTAACGTTTTACAGTAAGTCACAGGAGCAGCATAGGGGCCAAATCTAAACCTTTATAAAGGTTCGCAATACTCCGTTACGCAACGCCTGCGTAATACTTTGTTACAAGACTCCCCTAATCATTCCTGCTGAATGTGTCTCGATTTAGGTTTTGGGGTTCGCGCTGTCTACGGAGTCTTGTAAAAATAACCTGAGCAGGCAAGGGGCTTAAGCCCCTTGTTCAAGCCAGTAGACCGATCCAGGTGATCAACTTATTCGTACAAGCTGCCTACTCAGGTTTTTTCCACGGTTTTTTCCACAAAGTAGGTCGGTGCAATTGTTTTTAGAATAGCGGGGGTCTGGGGGCTGCGCCCCAGCAGAGGGCTTGCCCTCTACACTCCCTAACCCCATCTTTGGTTTAATCAAACCCGCCTACTAAGTTTTTTCCACAAGTCATGGCCGATCGGTTTCTCCTGTTCCACAAACCCTATGATGTGCTGTCGCAGTTTAGCCCGGAGCCTAACAGTCAGGCCCGGACGCTGAAGGACTATATCGCGGTGCCGGATGTCTACCCGGTGGGGCGGCTGGATCGGGACAGCGAAGGGCTGATGCTGTTGACCAACAACGGCCAGGTGCAACACCGTCTCAGCGACCCGCGCTTTCAGCACCCGCGCACCTATTGGGTCCAGGTCGAACGCATCCCCGACGCCGCTGCGCTGCGAGCCTTGGCTCGGGGCGTGGTGATTCAGAACTACCGCACCCGCCCAGCGCAGGTGAGGCTGCTGCCCGGCGAGCCCGCCCTGCCCGAGCGCGATCCACCGATTCGGTTTCGCAAAAATGTCCCGACGGCCTGGCTGGAGCTGACCCTGACCGAGGGTAAAAATCGCCAGGTGCGCCGCATGACTGCTGCTGTCGGGTTTCCCACACTGCGGCTGGTGCGGGTGGCGATTGGCGACCTACAGCTCAAGGATCTGGCGGCAGGAGAATGGCGCGAGCTAACGGCAGCAGAACGCCAGCTGATTGGGTAGAAACTTGGGATGAGAAACTTGGGGCGGTGGGTTTGAGCTTTTGATCTGCTCCCCCTGGAGGATGAGTGCTTTTCTGCCTCCTGCCGCTCGCCCTAAACCTGTTTGGAGTATTGCTGGTAGAGTTTGAGTACAAGGAACTTCTGGAGGTGAGCCGGGATGGTTAGCACCGCATCTGAGCCCCAAAGCTCTGTTACGGATGCCTGGGTCAAGGCAAGCTGGGATGAGTTTATGGCTCTGACCGACAAGCTGGAGTACGAGAATGCCAGATTTTACTACGACGGCAGGTGGATGAGGATTGAGACCATGCCGATTGGTGCGGGACATAGTCGAGACAATACGTTACTGTCGCAAACGGTTAGTCTCTTTGGGGCACTCAAAAATATTCGGATTGTCGGATTCACCAACGGCAGTTTCCGTAAACAGGATGTGCAGGAGTGCCAACCTGACCTGGCGTTTTACATTGGCACTGATTTTCAAATTCCGCCTAAAACATCTCAACCTGTAGATGTCAATCAGTTTAGAGCGCCCCATCTGGCGATCGAAATTGCCTCCACCAGCCTGAATGATGACCTGGGACGGAAGCGGCTGCTCTATGAGCGGTTGGGGGTTGAGGAATATTGGGTGGTGGATGTGGAGGGGGCAGAAGTGATTGCCTTTGAGGTGTTTAATGGCGGCAGTCGGCAAATTCAGACCTCGAAAGTGTTGCCGGGACTGGCCATCGCCACGATTGAGGAAGTGCTGAACCGGAGCCAGACGGAGGAAGATGGCAGCATCAACCGCTGGCTGCTGCAGACCTTTAGTGACTTTGCCTAGATAACCTCTCACTCTTTCGTTACAAGATGTCTCGCAATGATTCACTTGGAAACATCAAGCACTTGGAGGCATTAAGCTATTATGCCAAGAAGTTTCAACGGCTACGAGTTGATCGCGCCCACGGCATCGCTCCACATAAACCTATTTTGTTGCTGTCTGTAATTGAACAGATTAGAACAGAAATCATCACAGAGAACAAAATTTATTTGTCATCTGAGCTGATCCAAACGTTTCTCAAATACTGGAGTTACTTAGGTTCACTGAATCATCACCCTGATATTTCCAGACCCTTTTTCCACATGAGAAGTGGTAAGTTCTGGTATCTTTGGGCGAATCCAGGTTATGAAAAAGTAATCAGCTCTAAGGAGTCTTGTAAAAATAACCTGAGCAGGCAAGGGGCTTAAGCCCCTTGTTCAAGCCAGTAGACCGATCCAGGTGATCAACTTATTCGTACAAGCTGCCTAAAGACAATACTTCGGACAAAATTAAGGGGTTAGAACGCCGTAAGAGCGCAGGTCTGGGTAGTTCGGGTGAGATTTAATCAACATTGGGTCTAACTCTAACTTGGAAATAAATCGTTCCAAGAGATGATCGTTGAGTGCCATGCG
>JBJTUI010000138.1:0-6275 GCA_046080625.1 Elainella sp.
GCTCGAAACACCAGGCAGGTTTGATAGAGCTCGCGACCCATGCCGACATACTGGGTGCCCTGCCCTGGAAACAGCAGAGCCACCTGCGGGTTGTCGGGCGACTGGGGCAGGTGCTGTTCTAAAGCGGTAGCGAGGGCTGCCTGCAATTCGGGCAAGCTGGTCACGACCCGGCTCCAGCGCTGTCCCAGCTGGGCTCGACCGACCTGGGCCGTGAAGCAGAGGTCGGCCAGCGAATCGGGCGGTTCAGTCGCTAAAAACTGCTGGTACTGCCGCATTATCGCCTCTAGGGCTGCGGGCGTTTTGGCCGAGAGGCTGAAAATTTGCGGTCTGGCTTCCGGCCCAGTCCGGGGCGGCGTCTCGGCTTCTTCCAGAATCACATGCACGTTGGTGCCACCAATTCCCAACGAGTTCACCCCGGCCCGACGCGGATGGGCGGAACGGGGCCAATCTATCAGCGTCCTGTTCACATAGAACGGACTGCGGGCAAAGTCAATCTGCGGGTTGGGGCGATTGAAATGCAGGCTGGGCGGAATCTGCTTGTGGTAGAGACAGAGGGCTGCCTTGATAAAACCAACCACACCCGAAGCAATATTCAGATGCCCCACGTTGGTTTTGACTGAACCAATCGCGCAAAACTGCCGCCGCCCCGTACCCAACCGAAACGCCTGGGTCAATCCGGCAATCTCAATCGGATCGCCCAGAGCGGTACCCGTGCCGTGGGCTTCGACATAGCCAATCGTCTCCGGCTCAATCCCGGCAGTGCGCATCGCCTCAGCCGTCACCACAGCCTGTCCCGATGCCTTCGGCGCAAAATATCCCACCTTTTCACCGCCGTCGTTCCCAATCGCCGATCCCCTGATCACCGCGTAGATCCGATCGCCGTCTGCCACCGCCCGATCCAGCCGCTTCAGCACGACCAGACCGGCTCCGCTGCCGAAAATCGTGCCGCCCGCCTCGGCGTCAAAGGCCCGACAGTGGCCGTCTGGCGACAGAATCATCCCATCCTGATACAGATGCCCCACTTTCTGGGGCGTATGAACCGACACTCCCCCAGCCAGAACCATGTCGCATTCGCCGTTCAGCAAACTCTGGCGGGCCAAGTGAATCGCCACCAGCGAGGTGGAACAGGCGGTCTGTACGTTGACGCTGGGGCCAGTCAGGTTCAGCTTGTAGGAGACGCGGGTGGTCAAATAGTCCTTGTCGTTGGCGGTCGTCATCTGAAAGCCGCCCAGCGAGCTGAGTGTTACCACGTTGAGCGAATCCTGTGGATCGAGCTGGTGGCGATTTGGATAAACGTGATTCAACAGGTAGGTGTTCATTGACGCGCCCGCATACAGGCCGATCGCGCCATCGTACTCAAATGGATTATAGCCCGCATCCTCCAGGGTTTCCCAGGCGCATTCCAATAGCAGCCGCTGCTGCGGGTCGAGCAGGCTGGCCTCCTTGGGGCTATAGCCAAACAGCTCAGCGTCAAACTCAGCGATCTCGCAGTCCAGAATCGGGCTGGCCCTGACATATTCGGGCCGATTCAGCAGTTCGGCATCTACCCCGGAAGCCAGGATCTCCGCCTCGCTGAAAAACCTGACCGACTCCACGCCGCCACAGAGATTTTCCCAGAACTGACCGATGGAATTCGCCCCCGGAAACCGGCAGGCCATACCAATCACCGCCACATCAGCCTGCCCAATCGCTGGCTCTCGCCGCTGCCGCCGCTCCGCCTGTCCCAATGCACCTGGAGCCCATGCATCTGGAGCCAACTTGCCCAAACCCAATTCGCCCAAACCCAGCTCGCCCAAATACCGCGCCAGAGTGGCCACCGTCGGATATTGGAACAGCGCCGTCGCCGTCACAGGCTGGAGCGCTTGCAGCCGCTGCAACACCTGCATCAACAGCAGCGAATTGCCGCCCAGCTCGAAAAAATTGTCCTGACGACCCACCGGCAGCCCCAGCACCTCCTCCCAGATCTGGGTGATTTCCTGCTCCAGCTGAGTCTGGGGCAGCTGCGTCGCCCTCCCGGCCAGCAGCGTCTCCGCCAGCACCGCCTCCACCTGCCGCAGGTTCTGGTCGAACTCGCCCGCCTCAAACCGCTGTGCCAGAGCCCGACGCTGGATTTTGCCCAAACTGGTTTTGGGAATCGCCTCCCGCACCACCGGCACCACAAAGCTCACGGGAATGCCAATCTGCTGCATCACCTGCCGCCGCATCGCCTTGATCACAGCCGCCCGCTCAGCCGCGCCTTCGGCCTCCAGAACGCAAAACACCGCCAGCTGTTCACTCGCTGCCCCGGCCCGTCGCACCCCGCAGGCCGCCGTAAACGACCGCACCACCCCCGGCAGTTCCTCCACCACCGCCTCGATCTCATGGCTGTAGGCATTCACCCCATTCACCACAATCACCTCTTTCTGACGGCCCGTGATCGTCAGCCGCCCCGCCCGAATCATCCCCAGATCGCCCGTATCAAACCAGCCGTCCGCCGTGAATACAGCCGCATCCAGATCGGGCCGCTGGTAGTAGCCCTGCATCACCGTTGCCCCCCGCACCTGGAGCAACCCCTCCTCGCCCGTCGCCACAGGCCGATTCGCCTGATCCACAATCCGCACCGCCACCCCAGCAATCGGCAGCCCCACCTCGACAAACCCCTCGTCCTGCCCCGACCGGGAAAACTCATGGGAATGGACAATTCCAGACGAAGTTTCCGACATGCCGTAGCCCGGAGACACCACCTCGCCCAGCCCCTTAGCTGCCAACAGTTCCAGAAACCGCCGCGTCGTTTTGCCCACCACCGCCTCGGCCCCATTCCCCATCCAGCGCAGGCAGGACAGATCCCAATCCCGCGCCTCCACCTCAGTGGCCCGTTCCGCAATCAGCCCATAGGCGAAATTGGGAGCCCAGGTATGGCTAACCCGATAGCGATTCACCCAATCCAGCCATTGCAAAGGCGCTTGCAGCACCACCCCATTCTCCGCCTGGATCTGCTCGCAGCCCGCATAGACCTGGGTCAGATGAAACATCACCAAACTGGCCACATGCTCCAGCGGCATCCAGTTCAGACAGACCGCCTCCGGCCCAATCCGATTCGTCGTCGCCATCCCGTAAACCGCCGCCAGCAAATTTCGCCCCGTCAGCTTCACCCCTTTCGGCTGCCCCGTACTGCCCGAAGTCAACAGCAGCAGCGCCATCTCCCCCGGCTCTGCCCGATAAAACTCCGCCTCTCCCCCATCTCCTCTATCTCCCCCACTCCCCACCCCCATCACCCGCACCTCTCCCCTCTCCCGCCAATACCCCCGCACCCACTCCACCCGATCCGTCAAAATCAGCGGCTGGTGCAGCAGTTCCACCGCATGGCGCAACAGCATCGTTTTGCTGTTTTCGGTTTCGTAGTCGGGCGCGACGGCCAGCGGCACGGGTACAAACCCGCCCAGAAAGCAGCCCCAGAGCCCCGTCAAAAAGCTCTGACTCTCGGCGCAGTGCAAAATCACCCGATCCTGGGGGCGCAGTCCGGCAGCCCGCAGGCGTTCCAGCAGTCGAGTCGCAGCTTGCAGCAAATCCGCATAGGACTGAAACAGCTCAGTGCCAGCAGCCCCGAGATGGCGAATACCGGCTTGCCCTTGGGCCGCCCGACTCAACAGTTCGGGTAGGGTAAACGGCAGTTCAGGCAGGTCTGCCCCCACCAGCATGGCTTGGCTCTGATTCGCCCCTTGCCGATTTCTCTCCTGCTGATTTACTTCTTGCTGACCAGTTTGGTTTGTTCCAATTTGCCCTTGATTTGTCTGCCCCACACCGACCTCCCCACCATCCCGAAACCTTGAACCCCTTGCGGTAGAATACAGCAGAAACTCTGCCGCTGCCCGCTGCTTCTCTACCTGGGCTTCTCTAACTTAAGCCCAACTCGCCAACGTTCGACCCTATCCTCAGCTCAGTTCAGCCAACCGGCTGAGCCGCCTCTGTTCCCTGCATAGGTTGACCTAGCGGTTTCTCTAACAGCATTGATTCAGCCCTCGTTTATCTGTTTGATGCATGGAGATTATACAACTACAGATTTCCGACGAAACCCTGCGCGATGGGGAACAGCAGGTCGGCATTTTTTTTGAGCGAGAAGACAAGCAGCATTTGGCCCAGCTCATCGCTCAAACCGGAGTGCATCAAATCGCCCTGATGCCCGCCATTCACGCCACCGAAGAACATTTAGTCAAAACCTTGGTGCGGGCCGGACTGGGCCAGCAGATCGCCGCCTCGACCATGCTGATCCGCCCGCTGATCGACCAGGTCAAATCCTGCGGCGTTGAGCAGATTATCCTATTCCACGCCGTTTCCGACCGGCTGCTGTTTCTGCGCGATCCTGAAATCCGGCACGACTTGCGCTACCAGACGAAAACCGTTAACGATGCGATTCCTCAAAGCGTTCTGGGGCGAGTTCGTCAAACCATGCTGAAAAGCGTGTTGCAGCACCTCCGCTACGCGGCCAGTTTGGGCCTGAGAATTTGCTTTGCCGCCGAAGACGCTAGCCGGGCCGACTTTGACTTTCTGGTAGAATGCATCACCCAGTTTCGCCCCTACCTGAAACAGTTCTTGCTCTGCGATACGGTTGGTATTCTCACCCCCGACAAAGCCTACGTCTGGATTCATGACCTGCTGCAATGCACCCAGCAAGCCCCGCTCTCGGTCCATTTCCACAACGACATGGGACTCGCCCTGGAAAACACCATCCAGGCCGTGCGAGCCGGGGCCAGCGGCATCTCCGGCACCTTTGGCGGCATCGGCGAACGGGCAGGCAACGTGGCCCTAGAGCAGGTGTTGAACGGCCTGCGGCTGCGGTTTGGTTGGGAAGTCGCAGGCATCGACTACGACGCCCTTGCTGCCGTCACCCAGGTGCTAAACCAGCTTAACGCCCAGGCCAATCCGCCCTACTCGCCCCAGGCCCAGCGCTGTGAAACCGGCATCCACGTCAACTCGATCCTGCGCGACCGCCACAGCTACTCCAGCTTCCCCCACAGCGAACCCGAGATCTGGTTTGGCAAATACAGCGGCGCTAGCAACTTCCAGTACCTGTTCGAACGCCACTTCCAGCGCCCCCTCAGCCGCGACCAGTACGAACGCCTGCGCTCTACAATCAAAACCCTCTCAATTCAGCAAAAGCGCTCTTTCTCCCTGGCCGAAGTCGTGCAGCTATTCGAACGCGGCCTGCTGGAAATCGAATCTGGCCTCGACAACCCCCAGGACTAAGGAGTCTTGTAAAAATAACCTGAGCAGGCAAGGGGCTTAAGCCCCTTGTTCAAGCCAGTAGACCGATCCAGGTGATCAACTTATTCGTACAAGCTGCCTAACTGGACTAATCTCGCCTCACCCGCTGCTTCGACACCACCCGATCCGCCGCATCGTAGCCAATCTCCCAACCCACCCGGTTGAATTCAGTGTAGAGCGTCAGGCTGACACAGCGGCTCAAATCCGTGCTGTGGCTATAGGTTTTGGCGTTCGGACTGGCGCAGTCCGTGCGAAAACTCCCCCGGCCTACCAGAGACTCCACCTGCTGCCGCGAATCCCCTAGCTGCACTTGCGGCATCCGCCAGCCATACCACCAGCTCGCCCAGTTCTGCACCACAAAAACCACCGCCACCAGTCCTGCCCCGGTTCCCAGCCCATACAGCAGCACCGCACTCACCAGCCCGACCGCCGCCTGATACAACCACCGCAGTCCCCGCCGCCTCGGCCAGAGCGCTTGGCTCCGATCTGGCCCTACGCCACCCGATGACCTACCCCGCCAGCAGCTGAGCAGCAGCCCCAAACCGCCCATGCCAAAATTTAGCAGCCCCACCAGAATCGCCAGCGCAGCCGCCGGACTGCCAATGCCCGCCAGCGCCCCATCCCCGTCCCCCAGGAGCGCGACCCCGCCGATCACCAGCATCAGACTAAGCAGCATGAAGTAAACGCTGACCCAGCGCAGCCAGATCCGGCGCGGTATTCCTAAAATCCTTGGTTGTGATTGACGCATAAACTAACGCTGCCTTGACTAGCTGCGGGCTGAGGTGGATCGGTGGAGGCAGCAGCCTCTGCTTCAGGATGCCCAAGCCCGGCGGCAACAGCAGTGATCTGCCCCAGCCAGAGCCCCAGACCCAGACCCAAACTGAAACCTAAAAAACCGCCTTCGTGACCCATCACGTCCCATAGGAAGAGAAACACAAAGGATTACACTATCCCGTATCCGGACAGTGGCCGTCAGCTTTTTGGAGGTATCCCCCCGTAAAAAAACATGGCCCAGGGAAAGCTGCGGACTCAAT
>JBJTUI010000139.1:0-6650 GCA_046080625.1 Elainella sp.
TAGCAAGACAATCAAGGCATCTTTATCTGCCTCGCTCATCTGCTTGAGGTCGGGAAGTTGTTTGAAGTCGGCAAGTTGGCTCATCTGCTTACTCTAACTGCTTCCTACTGCTTGTCAACCACCCCCAGTTGAGCAATTACCTTTTTGGTTCACACAAGCTGCGGTGTAGATCGTAGAGATCTTGCTACTTTTGGTCTGGCGGTCTGGCCGTAGTAGGCGCGGTACCACTGGACGAACTGGGGAATGCCGACCTCAATCGGCACCTGCGGCACAAACCCAACTGCTGCGGTCAGGTTGCTGATGTCGGCGTAGGTTTCCAGCACGTCTCCTGGCTGTAGCGGCAGGTAGTTTTTCTGGGCCTTCACGCCCAGGCTGTCTTCCAGCACTTCGATGAACCGCAGCAGCTCGACCGGCTGGTGGTTGCCGATGTTGTAGATTCGGTAGGGAGCCAGGCTGCTGGGATCTGGCTGAAGTCCAGGTTGCTCCGCAGACGGAATGTGATCGAGAACCTGCAAAACACCGGTCACAATATCATCAATGTAGGTGAAGTCGCGCCGCATTTTGCCCTGGTTGTAGACATCAATTGGTTTACCTTCCAGGATGGCTTTTGTGAACGAGAATAGGGCCATGTCAGGTCTGCCCCAGGGACCGTAGACGGTGAAAAAGCGCAGTCCGGTTGTGGGAATACTGTAGAGATGGCTGTAGGTATGGGCCATCAGCTCGTTGGCCTTTTTGGTGGCGGCGTAGAGGCTGATGGGCCGATCGACCGAGTGGCTGGTTGAAAATGGCACGGTGCGGTTCGCTCCGTAGACCGAGCTAGAGGAAGCATAGACCAGATGCTGCACTTGCTGCTGGCGGCAGCCTTCCAGGATATGCAGGAAGCCGACCAGATTGCTGTCTGCGTAGACGTGGGGATTTTGCAGCGAGTAGCGAACGCCCGCCTGGGCCGCCAGATGCACGACTCGGTCAAACGAATGCTGAGCAAACAGCGCCTCCATGCCCTGCCGGTCGGCCAGATCGAGCTTGTGAAACTGAAAGTTGGGATGCTGGAGCTGCGCCAGTCGGGCTAGCTTGAGGTTGACATCATAGTAATCGTTCAGGTTATCGATAGCGATAACGGTTTCGCCTGCTTGGAGTAATGCTTGGCTGACGTGGAAGCCAATAAAACCAGCCGCACCGGTGACAAGAATAGACATACTCAACTCCTAATATAGAGCGCTACACACCTAGCTCAGGGCAGGCTTGGGGGCTGCGCCCCGTCCTCACCCAAAAGGCTGTAGCTGTACAACAACACGCTAAGCGATCAGGCAAAGTTCAGAGCCTGAATTACGGGATGATTTGGCTTCGGGTAGTGCAGAATGCTCAGGCAGCCTGCCTGCACCTGAAGTTTGCCCTGCTGGTTCGGACTCAGCCCCACCGCTTCGGCCAGGATTTGCTGAATTTCGGCGGTTTGGGCGACCACCAGACCCGTGAGCAATGGGGTGGCCGAGGCGCTGGATTTGGCGGTAATCGTCCGCTGCCAGTTGAGCAAAAACTGCTGCTGCTGGCTCTGGAGCTGTACGGTCTGGGGATGATGTTGCAACACCTGATCGGTCAGGCTCTGGGCCGGGGTTGAGGTGCTGGTGAGGCTGAAATCAATCGTTACCTGACGCAGCAGTTCGGCCAGAGCCGCGCCTGCGGTCGGGGGCGATTCCGTGGGCAATAGCAGCAGCCGCAGCCCCTGTTTGCCTTCCTTCAGCTTGGGCAGGGTTTCGCCGATGGGTCGGGTCAGGTTCAGGGTTTGTAAATGGCCCGCCCAGCTGCCTGTGGGAAACTTCAGGAGGCTGATGCCGCAGTTGGACTGCTGGAGGCGATGAAAGCAAGCAGGCGGCAGGCCCAGGGCCGTGCTGATCAGAGCGCGATTGGTGCCGCCGTGGCTGGCAATCACAATCGTCTGGCCCCGGTGGCGCGGCAATACCTCCTGCCAGAACTGGCGGGCGCGGTCGTACAGATCCAGCACCGGATAGCAGTGGGTTTGCACAGCAACGGCAACAGCTCCCTGGGACTGAGCCGGACTGGAAGGTAGGGCAAGGCAAAATTCGTGGGGCCGCTCGACCCAGCAGCGGTAGGCGTCGGGTTCGGTCTGCTGTACCTCCTGAAACGTCCGGCCTTCCCAGCCTGCCATGTCAAGCTCCCGCAGGTGGGGATGCACTTCCAGCCGTTTGGGGAAGCTGGAGTTGAGCTGCTCCAGGACTGCATCGACGGTTTGCTGGACCCGTTGCAGCGGGCTGGTGTAGATAGCGTCAATTGTCTGGTTTTTGAGATATTTCCCGACCAAACCTGCCGTTTCGTAGCCTGTTTCCGTCAGCACCGAGCTGTCGCAACTGCCCTGATAGCGTTTGAGCTGGTTGAACGTGCTGCGGCCATGTCGAACGAGGATGACGCTGGTGCTGTCCTGGGTTGCTGAACTAGATGGCGATCGCATCGCTGCCTCCAATTGAATGATTTGAATGACGTTTGCGGTCGAGCGAATGAACGTTAGATTGAAGCTGATAGAGATGGGCGTAGCGGCCCTTTAAATCAATTAGCTGCTGATGGCTTCCCTGTTCCAGAACGCTGCCGTCCTCGACATAGAGAATCAAATCCACCTGCTCTGTGATCCGCAGATTGTGCGACACAATGAACGTGGTGCAGCCCTGCGTTAAACGCTCCAGCGCTTCACTGACCTGCTTCTCGCTGTGGTTGTCCAGCCCGGTCGTCGGCTCGTCCAGAATCACGATGGGAGCCTGTCGAATTGCGGCCCGAGCGATGGCAATTCGCTGGCGCTGTCCGCCGGAGAGGGTTGCGCCCCGCTCGCCCAGAACGGTGTCATAGCCCTGGGGCAGCTTCAGGATGAACTCGTGGGCGTTGGCTAGCTGCGCTGCTGCTTCAATTTCCGCCTGGGTTGCGCCCAGCCGCCCGTAGGCAATGTTTTCGCGAACGGTAGCGGCAAACAGAATGCTGTCCTGCAACACAACGCTGATCTGACGGCGCAGGGAATCCACTTTGTATTCGCGCAGGTCGTGCCCATCGATTAGAATCCGCCCTTCCAGCGGGTCATAGAAGCGCAGCAGCAGGCTGACCAGCGTAGACTTGCCGCTGCCAGACGGTCCCACCAGGGCCACGCGCTGACCGGCAGCCACCTCGAAGCTGACCTGATGTAGTCTGCCGCCTGTCTGAACTGCGGCATCGTAGGCAAAGCTGACCCGCTCAAACCGGACAGTGCCCTGAAACGGATCGGCCTCCAGCGCCCCGCGTGTGTCCTGAATATCTGGAATCGTATCCAGCACGTCAATGATTCGTTCACCGGATGCGGTCGCTTTGGCAATCTGGCCGGTATATTTTGCCAACTGTCGAATCGGTTTGAACGCCGTTTTCAAATAGGTGATAAACACCAGCAGATCGCCCGGTGTGACTGCGCCTTGCAGGACGAGCTGGACGCCTTTCCAGAGCACCAGCGCCACGGCCACTGTCACCAGCACTTCCATCGTCCGCTCCAGTCCGGCGCTCAACTTCTGGGCGGAGGCATCGTCCTGCAAACTTTTGCGGTTGTGGCTCAAGAAGGTATCTTCCAGCAGATTTTGCAGCGACAGCGCCTGCACAACCTTGATCGCGCCTATTGCCTCGGCTGCTGTGGCCGCCATCGCCCCTTCTCGCTTGCGCTGACGGCGCACTACTTCTCGAATCCGGCGGGAGGTGCGGGTTGTCGAGATTACAAACAGCGGAAAGATCGCAATCGCAATGATCGCCATTTCCCAGTGCAGCCAGAACATCACTGCCACCATGCCCACCAGGGTCAGCGAACTGGCCAGCAGGGGCAGCAGCGCCATGACGGTGACTTCGCGCAGGCGGGTAATGTCCTGGGTGACGCGGGCAATCAAATCGCCGGTTTTGGCCTGGTTGTGAAACGACAGGGAGAGCCGTTGCAGGTGGCTGTACAGATCGCCCCGAACTTCGGTCATGACGTGCGAGGCGGCGACGGCCATGCCTGCGGTGCTGGAGTAGGCGGCGGCTCCGCGCAAAATAGCCAGCGCAATCGAACCAGCCGTGAGCAATGTCAGTAAAACCAGGGGCGGCACAGTCCCTATCCAGGGCAGCGAGATCGCCGTGCGGCTGACTCCGGGCAGCAGAATCTGATCAAAAATAATCTTCAGCGGCCAGGGTTCCAGCAGCCGCAGCAGGGTTTCGGCCATCAGCGCCAAAAACGCGGCCAGCAGCAGCGATTGCTGTTTCCGAATCTGGGGCGCAAACCGTTTAAGAATGCGTCCCATACTGGGCAGAGTCTCCTTCAGGCTGGCAGTGTGTTTCATTACTTCATCTAGAAGAATCGTTGACCTCAGTATGCTAGAAGCGAATGAAGCAACCGTGAAACAAATATGAGAGAACGTTCATCCAGGGCTGCGGTTGAGCTGTAGATTTAGACTTCATCGACAAGAACTCCGCCTGAGAAGAGAGCCAAAGTTCTGCTCGCTGGATGCGGTGGCTATAGTGTGGTTTTGCTGCTGCGGCATCCAAGAAAAGCGAAGCTTGCCAGAGGCATAATGCGTCTTTAAAGTAATCCAGCCCACCTACTTACTCAAACCATTCTTCGCCCATGAACTCGCGGTCTGCCCATAGGTCTTCGACTTCGACTTGGGGAAAAGCCAGGAAGAACTCGCCCAACAGGTCAATCCGCTCACTCGTGTTGGAGTTGCCCTGTTTGTCGAGCATCCACCAAAACAGGGGAAAAACCACGCCGTTGTGAACCACTCCCAGCATCAGGATGTTGTGGCAGCAGCCCCCAAACTCCCAGGTGGTGCGGAAAGAGCGAGAGAGTCCAGGGTTGGGGCACATCCAGCAAAGCGGCAACCAGCTTGGCCAGAATCAAGTAGTCTAACTCGAAGCTAGTGAAGAAGCGCTGCAAGCGTTTGAGGTGGGATTGGGTCTGGGCCTTGCCGACAAAAGCGACGGCTAGTTCGCTCAAGTTGACGGTTCTGGTGCGAAACAGGGCCACGATGAACAGAGCCAGAAAGGTCAGGCGTGCGCCGTGTCAGTCGAGATGGGGCTGTAAAGTTTGGCGGATTAGGCTAATCTGTTCCATGAGGGTTTCGTGTCTGGAATGTGGTAATTCTCATGCACCCCTCTCCCACTTCTTCTTTGCAAGCTTTTGTCCGGTACTAAGCTCGTTTCCTATCTCCATGACTTTGCAAGTAAGCGTAATTATCCCCACCTACAACGGAGCCCGGTTCATTGGAGATACAGTCGAAAGCGTGCTTGGGCAAGTTGGCGCAACGTTTGAAATTATCGCTGTGGATGATGGCTCCGAGGATGAAACCGTTGCCCTGCTTGAGAAATATGCAGCCCAGCAGGGCGACTGCATCCGTCTAGTCACCCAGAGCAATCAGGGCGTTGCCCTCGCCCGCAATCGCGGCTTGGAGCTGGCCCAGGGCGAGTTTGTTGCGTTTTTAGACCAGGACGACGTGCTGTTGCCCAATAAGCTGGCCCTGCAAATCGGCTGTTTCGCCCAACACCCCCAGACTGGACTGGTGCATAGCGGCTGGCGTTTGGTGGATGCGCTGGGGCAATACCTGTCGGATGTGGAGCCCTGGCAGGACGTGCCGGTTCTGGATGGGGCTGCCTGGATTAGGCGGATGCCGGTTCTGTTTAGTGCCATGCTGTTTCGCCGCGATTGGCTGAATCGGGTGGGCGGGCTGCGGCCCCAGTTCAAGCAGGCTTGTGATGTCGATCTGGTGCAGCGGCTGGTACTGGCGGGCTGTGAGTCGGTCTGGCTACCCCAGGTGACGGTGCTCTATCGCCAGCATGACGCCAACGATTCGCTGAATACGCTGGTGCAGGCCGAAGAGTGCTGGGCGGTGCAGGAACAGTTTTTCGCCCGTCCCGATTTGCCGGAAGCGCTGCGTCGGGTTGAACGCGAAAGCCGCTACTATACTGCGGTCTGGATTGCCTGGCGGCTCTATTACACCGGACGTTTGGTCGAAATGGCCACCTACCTGGAAACAGCCTGCCGCTACCGTCCGGCCACCTGGACCGAAGCGTTGACCCAGTGGATCGAGCTGTTTAAATCCTACGAAACTAGCTATGGCCGCAGACTGGATCTTGATCGGCTGACGCAATCGTCAGAATGGCAGGAGCTGATGCGGCGATTGATTCAACAGCAGGCCCGCCTCTAGAGCCTGTTACGTACTTTATACCAAATACTTCGATGAATGATACAGATGCCGAATCGCCCCCCAGCCCCCAATTCTGGGCAGGGCTGATTCATTGTAGGCAAGGGAAAACTTGCTCCCATTGATTCGCCAGCGCTCGTTTGGCAGATGCCATCGAAGTGAAGCATAACTTACGCGCCACATTGATAAACATATTCCGCACGACTGACCAGTTCGCCGCCGCAAACCGCCCCCGCTGCGGCGCATCGTCTTCCCCAAATACGACATCTTTGACCCAGTGCAACCGATTCTCTATCCCCCAATGCCCTCGAATAATTCGATGACATGACTCTGCACTCAGTTCCACACTGCTGATGTAATATTGCCGCTCCTCGTAGCCCTTCCCTGCACGAGTCCCCTTGCGTTCTACTGCAATACATCGTTTCAGCCCTGCCCATTCCGCATCAAAATCACCTAAGTCCGCAA
>JBJTUI010000140.1:0-4677 GCA_046080625.1 Elainella sp.
AAAAACTGGCTAACATACTCAAACCCTTACAGGGCAAGCATTTCACTCTTCAGATTAGTCACATTAGCCACTTTCTCTATAAGGGCAAGGAAAAATAAATAATTAATACTGAGATGTTGATACTCAGTACAGCTATGGGGAAGAAGTGGGGAAGATTGTCCGAGTAAAAGACAGGATTAGCTTCAGTTAAGCTTTTCGGGCGCTGCCCCGCTTGACTCGAAATCAAGTTTGGCGGCAACGTCAACGGGGGTTCGAATCCCCCCCTCTCCGTATTACGATCAGCATCACAGCTTGCCTGTGGTCGAATTTTTGTGTGCCATGTGTGCCAACAGGCCAGCTGCCGCTCCGCTTCAAGTGGCTGCATATTCTGGCTGCTTAGTTGGCTGTGTTGGGGGCAAAGCCGCCAGCTGCTCTTCCAGTTTGGCCCTGACCTGGTGGCGGAAGCTGAAGAAATGTTCGCCCAGACCCAGAACGGTGAAATAGTCGTAGAGGAGATGGGGTTTTTGTAGGCCGAGTACGACAAGCTGATACCAGAAGCGCCAGCGGGTAGAACGCAAAATGCCCTGTCGCCAGCAAATTGCTGAGAACAGCCGAATTTCTTTAGCGGTAATTGGATAGCGAATTGGCGGACGTTTGCCGGTGATCCCGTTAAAGTGAGCGAAGGCGCGTTTCAAATAGGGTAGCGGCTCATACAGATTCCAGAAAGCATCAATGAACTCACGGGTGATCTCCTGGATGGGGCGAGTCGGCACGAAATTCATCAGCGAGAGCTGGGTTGTGAAATGCTCGCCTTCAATCACCTCTTCGACTAGGCGGCCTTCTGCTTGCAGGCGTGTCCAGAGCGCTGTGTTGTGCAAAGCTCCCAACATGGTCAGATGGGCCACCGGAATTGCGGTTTCGCGCACAAAGGCTTGAATTCGCTGTCCGGCTCCAGCTTTTTCGCCATCAAACCCGAGAATAAAGCCCGAGAGAATTTGCAGGCCAGCCTGGTTGATTCTGCGACAGGATTCCACCAGCGAATGACGCGTGTTCTGCTCCTTGTTCACCCCATGCAGGCTGTCCACGTCCGGCGTTTCAATTCCCATAAATACCATCGTGAACCCGGCCTGTACCAGCAGATCCATCAGCTCCTGGTCTTCAGCCAGATTCAGGGAGGCTTCCGTCATCAGAGAGAACGGATAGCGCCGTTCCTGCATCCAGGGAATCAAAGCCTGCAAAAACACCTTGGCGTTGCGCTTATTGCCAATGAAGTTGTCGTCTACCAGGAAAATTGTGCGTCGCCAGCCCAGCTGATACAGCACTTCAAATTCGGCCAGCATCTGCTCCGGCGTTTTGGTCCGGGGTTTGCGGCCAAACAGATTAATGATGTCGCAAAACTCGCACTGGAAGGGACAGCCACGCGAAAACTGGAGCGTGAACAGCAGGTAGGCATCGAGGTTGAGCAGATCGAATCGGGGCAGGGGCGTCTGGGTGACATCGGGCTTTTCGCTGGCCCGAAAGATGCCCCCCGGCTCGCCGCGCTCTAGCGCCGCCAAAAACAGCGGAATCGTGATTTCGCCTTCATCTAAAATCAAGTAGTCGGCTCCGGCTTCAAGGGCAAACTCGGGCACCGAAGTCACAAACGGTCCACCCACCGCCACTTTTTTGCCCAGAGCAACCGCTCTGTAGATCAGGTCACCCAGATCCTGGCGCTGCACCAGCATGGCGGAAATGATCACCAGATCGCACCAGTCCCAATCGGCCTCGGTTTCGACTTGAACATTGCGATCGATCAATCTCAGCTCCCAGGCGGACGGCAGCATGGCCGCAACCGTAATTAAACCCAAAGGAGGCGTCGTAGCGCGTAACCCAGCTAAATCCAAAGTCTCTTGGTAGGACCAGAAGGAATTCGGCAGAATCGGCCAAATCAGAAGGGTCTTCATAAGCACTCCAGGTTAAAGAATGCAAAATTTTCTACAAACTTACTGCGAAATTTTGCCAAAATCCGAAAGTAACAGGTTTATCGTTACTTTTCTTGACCAAATTCTGTCTATTGTTGAGTTTATTGATGGAAAACGTTGTTGGTATGCTGCGGCAATGCTTGCTGAAATTTAGAGGTAGCTCTTTTCCACAACCTAGCTCACAACCCCTCTGTGAGCACTGTATTCGCGCAGCCTATTTGCATCTTATCCAGCGTTTTTCACTCAGGTGAGGTACAGGGAATACGGGGGCTGCGCTCCTACACAGGGGTAGACCCCCTGCACCCCAATTTTTTGTACTTGATTAACCTGAGAAAGCCTGTAAATCTCATCCTAAAACCTCATCCTGTAAATTGAAGGGCCATCGCTCATGACTGGATTGATTGAACTGGACTTAGCCGGAATGGGATTTGCTCTGGGTCTGATGCTGCTGGCCATCGGGCTGTCGGCCTGGCAGCGGCTGGGATTGGAATGGAATCTGGCGGTAGCAACAGGACGAACCATCGTTCAGCTCCTGGTGGTGGGCTACCTGCTGGCTCTGGTCTTTGCCCTGCGCAACCCCTGGGCAGTGTTGGCCCTGATTGCGGTCATGACCTTGATTGCCACCCTGGTGGCCCGCAACCGGATCAGCCGAAAAATTCCGCAGCTCTTGATCCTAGTGGGCGGCTCCATTGCGGTGAGTACGGCCTTCACCCTAAGCTACATCACCCTGCTGGTGCTGCGCCTATCTCCCTGGTATGAGCCGCAATATCTGGTGCCGTTGGCAGGGATTTTGCTGGGTAACGCTATGAACGCGGCTGCTCTGGCCGGAGAGCGGTTTGTCAGTACGCTGAACAACAGCCAGCTCGAAATTGAAACCCACCTCAGCCTGGGAGCAACCCCTCGTCAGGCCACCCAGCTCTACCGTCAGGAGGCCATCAAAGCAGGGCTGATCCCGACGCTTAATTCAATGATGGTTGTGGGAGTCGTCACCCTGCCCGGCATCATCACGGGCCAAATTCTCAGCGGCATCGACCCACTCAACGCCGCCCTTTACCAGATGCTGATTATGTTCATTCTGGCCTTCACCACCCTGCTGACCACGGTGCTGCTGATCAACGGCATTGACCGCCAGTTCTTTACCGCAGCCGCCCAGCTAAAGCGATTCTAGCCCCAGTTTTAACCTCAGTTCCAGCTCTCTTAATCCAGCTCGCGGCGGCCTTCTAGGGCGCGGGCCAGCGTCACCTCGTCGGCGTATTCCAGGTCGCCGCCCATCGGCAAACCGAAGGCAATTCGGGTGACTTTGGTGAACGGTTTGAGCAACTGGCCAATATATAGAGTTGTAGTCTCGCCCTCAACGCTGGGGTTAATCGCCAGAATCACTTCTTTGATCTGCTGTTTACTCACCCGGCGAACCAGCTGGGTAATATAGAGCTGGTCGGGACCAATGCCGTCCATGGGCGAAATCAATCCGCCCAGCACATGATATTTACCGCGATATTCACGGGTTTTTTCCAGGGCAATCACATCCCTAGAATCGGATACAACACAAATCGTGTCCTGCTCGCGGTTGGCGTCTCGGCAAATTTCGCAGACGGGCTCAGCCGAGAGGTGAAAGCAAACCGAACAGACCCCGACCTGCTGTTTCGCTTCTAGCAGAGCCTGGGCCAGAGCCTGCACGTCGGCCTCGGGGCGTTTTAAAATGTGCAGCGCCAGACGCTGGGCGGTTTTGGGGCCAACGCCGGGAAGTCTTTGGAGTTGCTCAATCAACCGAGCTAGGGGTTTCGTGTAAACCGTGGGCCTGCCTCCAATGGATGAGATTCGCTTCTTGATCCTAGCAATCTTATCGAGAATCAGCCGGATGGGCCATTTTTTAGCTGCGTTAGCTGCGTTAGCTGCGGCTGTTTTTGCATCGATCAGGCGTTTCTCCCCCATGAGGCAAAGCCTGCCCGTAATCGTTCAGGGGGTGCAATCCTGAGTCGTTAACAAAGAGGGAGCCAATTGGCCTTGCCGTTTAGCTCGACAGGCTTGCACCAAATACTCCAACACTGGGCGATTTTGGGCAGGCAGAGACGTGACCACCGTCAGCACCCGGGAGACGAATAAACTTCCCTGTTCACTTTGGGAGCCGAAGCTGTTTTTGCGCCAGAGCACGGCGGGACGCAGCGCCCGCTCCGCCGCATTGTTCGTCGGCTCCATGCCCTCGGTCGTGACAAACGTCCAAAAGGCTGCTTCCACTTTCAGCAATTGCAAACAGGTGCGTACGGTTTTCGCTAAAGGCGGTTTTTCCTTGGGGGCAATCTCATAACTTGCCCCTTCATTCAGCAATTACTGGACTTTTTCCCGAATCGATAGGGGCGATCTTGCACCACGCCTAAATTTAGCTTGCCTGCTGTGGTTGATTGTGTAATGGCTTAGCGCTGACCAATGCTAGACCAGCGCTAAGCCATGATTTGCTTGACGCGGTCGG
The DNA here is from genome assembly GCA_046080625.1 of Elainella sp. GTDB lineage: Bacteria > Cyanobacteriota > Cyanobacteriia > Elainellales > Elainellaceae > Elainella. The sequence goes on from JBJTUI010000140.1 coordinate 4,408, forward strand.
CTAGCCGAATTGCTAGAGCCACAATTATCAGGGTGGGGTTGGCATAGCCGCCTGTAGGGAAGACCGAGCTGCTGGCGATATAGAGATTGGAGACACTGTGGACGCGACAGTTTGGATCGACCACGCCCTGCTGTGAATTCCGGAAACTATGTCAGTTAGATCGGGAGGAAGATCCGGAAATTATGGCGGCTCCCTTATAGATCGCGTAACCGGATAGGAACTGTCAATCCCCTGCTTGAACGGGTTGCTCCTTGGAGGTGACAACCACGG
>JBJTUI010000141.1:0-12212 GCA_046080625.1 Elainella sp.
CGCGTATTGCCAGGCGGCAGTTTGGCCACTGCCCGGATCGCGCAGCTTGCCCTGATGCCAGGTAGCGCTGGCCTGATAGCCCTCCTGTACCCGCTGGTCAAACTCAGCCGCAGGCAGCAGCGTCGCAATCGAGGGACTGCCGGGAACGGGGCGAGTCTGACCCAACCCCAAAGCATCCCGCCAGGCCCAAAAGCAGCCGACATCGGCAAAGGTGCGGCAGAGGTATTGGTCTTCGGGGCCGAGAATCTGGGCGGCACCGCCGCTGTGGGCCTGGTTACCCTGGGGGGCTTCAATCGAATACATGAAGGCGAAGGTCTGGCGCTCGGCGGGCAGCGTCACCCGGTAGTACCAGCCTTCAAAGAAGCGGCGATTTGAGCCGTCCCAGTGATAGCCGCTGTGGGGCGTTTGCCAAACCGAGCTGAGTGGAACAGCGGATAGTTCTGGAGACGCAGCTGGGGTAGTGGGCTGAGATAAGGGGCCAGAGTAAGTCACAGGCAGGGTTAAATTCGGATTTCGGGTCGAGACAGGCGAAGACAGGACGGGTAATACCAATTTTTTGTGAGCCTGCATAGAACGAGGGGTGTGGGGACGGAGTCCTTTCAAGGGGGCGCAGCCCCCTTGACCCCCATTGATTTTGCGCAGTTCAAAAAGAATTGGTATAAATCCCCAGAATGGCCAAACGACCAAATTAGCCGGGCCAAATTAACTGGGCCAAATCAACTGGGCCAAATCAACTGGGCATGATTGAAGCCAGATGGTGCCATTCCGGCTGGATACCCAGGGCCGCTCGCCCCAGCCAGACGGTGGCCAGCCCCAGCAGCAGCAGCAGCGTCATCTTTATATCTTGACGCAAACAGCTGATTCCTTCCCGCTGTAGGCCGATATTGACGCAGGTGTAGTACAGCAGATCGTTGAGGGCCACGGCTACGACCGCGCCAACGACGCCAAACCAGTTAAACCCGGTCCAGATGCCGACCACCGTAAACACCAGCCTGGAGAAGTTGCCAAAGGTAGTGTATTGGGCTTTGCCAATCGCAATCAGCGAGGAGTCGATTGTGGAGCAGAGCAACCGGGGCCAGATGCCGATCGCCAGAATGGGCAGCATCCAGGCCGCATCGCGGTAGCGGTCGTCGTACAGAGCCAGCACCAGCAGATCGCCTCCGCTAATCAACAGCGCCATCAGCAGCGTCAGGGCCAGCAGCAGTTTCTGGCGGTGCTGCAAAATTAGCCGACGCAGGTCGGGACGGGGCAGGTCGGCCAGCTTAGAGGCCGCAGGCAGCACAATCCGCATACTCAGGGCCAGCGTTACCTGGCGGGGCACGTCGCTCAGCATCAGGGCAATCCCATACACGCCCAGCAGTTCCAGGGAGAGCAGCTTACCGAGCAGCAGCCGATCCGCCTGTTCGGCCAGGAAGGTCAGGGCCGTGGAGACAAAGATCCAGCGTCCGAGGCTGAAGATCTCGCGCACGGCGCTTCTGTCCCAGTAGAACCGGTTTCTGTGGCCAGGAATCAGCCGGCAGCTCCAGATCAGCTTGACGATACTGAAGGCCAAGCTGCCGCAGACCAACGCCCAAAGCGAGGGTTGATACCAGGCCCAAATACACATCACCGTCAGCTGGATTGCCTGGGCGGACAGTTCCACCAGCGTCAGCGGCCTCACGTTCAGGTGGCGTTCCAGCGTATGAACGGCAGTGGCGCTAAATCCGTCGAGAATCGTGCCCAGCCCGACCACCGGAATCACCCAGCGCAGTTCCGGATGGCCATAGAGCTGCGCCATGGGAAAGGCCAGGACCAGACAGGCTAGCCACATGCCGATGCCGCGCATCACTTTTAGCGTCCAGGCTGTGTTCAGAAACTCGGGTTCGTCTCCCCGCTTGTTCTGAATAATGCTGAGACCAACTCCGACATCAGAGAACAGGTTCAGCCCCATGATAAAAATGTTGACCAGCGCCATCAGTCCAAAAAACTCTGGATAGAGCAGGCGCGTCAACAGCAGGTTGCCTCCAAACCGAATCACTTGGCCAGCACCGTAGCCCAGCACGGTCCAGAAAGCGCCCTGCACAACAGATTTTTTCAGTGTATTCATTCCTGCTATTGGTAGAGCCTTCTTGCCGCTTCCCTAAACTCCCTTGGTGGTGTCGATGCAAGCCCTGAATTTGCCCGAGTAGATGTTTTAGTAATTGGTGTTCTAGGAGATGGAACAGCCCAAGCGCTGCCCCTGTTAAATCGGGCAAACCGTATAGAAGTCTATCTGATCCCTTCTACCTGGCCCCTTCAGGTTATGCGGGTCTTCACTAAATCAACATAGGTGATGGAACAGACGTTGGGAATAAGGCTGAAGGATACAGGTATTTGGTTTCGACCGAGTTTGGATATAAACACGGAGCCAACTCTATCTACTGGCAGAGCAAAACCCAGAGCATTCACTCTGTAGCTCTAAGTCTGTAGCTCTAAGACAGAGAGACAGAATTCTCGAAACTTCAAAGTCACGGGCGTCAGAACTATCCCTAGGGAGGATAGGGGAAACCGCTGGCCGAGTCATAGATCATCTCTCAAGGGTCATCCTCAAGCGAAAAAACTGGAGGCCAAGCTCAACAGGCAGAACATTAATGCGTTACTACAACTGAATGGCTCTAGACTTCAAGGCCACAAGTACACTCAGTTAAGATACCACTCAAGCCACCAATTGGAAACCAATCTTTAGAGCTAGCTGACGCGGCTGGGAGCCAAAAGTTCCCTTCTGGCCGCTATTCCAGGCCGACACCGTGATCCTACTGAAGCAAAAAATTACAGCTATTCGCATCTCAATGCACTATAGAAATGGGGGTACTGTGTCTACGCAAAACTGTATACAGGCCCATAGCCCCTGCGCCCCACCTGGGTACAAATCGCTGTAATCTCGGTTGGGTGGACCTTGCCCAGACCTGCCGGGAGCCGACCTGCCGCTGGGGTCAATGTTTCGCGCTGCTGGGGGGCTAGGACTCCCTTCAACCGAGGGTTCTTTACAATTCTTTGAAATTGTTCAAGTTTGCAGGTTTCACAATGTCCCAAGTGACCCACTATGTTCCAAGCAACCCGCCGCCGTCTGGCTCTCTGGTATACAGGCGTGACTGCCATTCTGCTGCTGCTGTTTGCCACCGGCTTTTACCTCTACGTGCGTCACACCCTGGTCGAGCGGATTGATGACACCCTCAACCATGTGGTTGAAATTGTGCAGCGCTCGCTGGTAATCCAGCCCGTTGAGCCTGGGCCGCTGTCTACCGCTGCGAGGGCCAGCCGGGCTCCGGTGTTACCTGTCTGGCGGGTAGACCTGGAAGCCAGCTTTCCTAGGTATGCCGCAACGGTAGAAGACGACCATATCGACCTGGAATGGTTCAACCCAGAGGGCGAACTGCTCTGGTCCACCTTTTCCGAGCCGACCGGAATTCCGCTGCACCCCAACAGCGATGGCGAAACGGTCTACGGCGGGGGACAAGACTGGGAAACCGGATCAGATGCCGCCAGCCAACTCTCACCGAATGACCCACCGGCCTTTGCCCTGCGGCAGGTGACCCAACCAGTCAGGGTGGCCGACCAGATCGTCGGCTATTTGAGGGTGAGCCATCCCTGGTTTGAAGTGACCAAGCCCAGCCGCCAGTTGATCCAAGATTTGAGCCTGGGGGTGCTGCTGGTGATCGGGGCCGTGGCCGCGATTGGCTGGCTGCTGTCGGGTTTAGCAATTGCCCCTGTGCGCGACTCCTACCAGCACCTGAAGCAGTTTACCGCCGACGCCTCCCACGAACTGCGCAACCCCATCGCCGTGATTCAAACCAATGTGCAGGTGGCCCTGGCCGACCCCGATCCCTCCCTCCAGCAGGATCAGCTCAAGCTGATCGAGCGGTTGACGCGGCGGTTGGGGCGGCTGGTAGATGATCTGCTGTTTCTGTCGCGTCAGGATAGCGGCATCGTTGAGCTGAAGGCCAGCCCGGTGCTGCTCGATGGCCTGCTGCAAGACGTGGTGGAAGAACAGCAGGCTCTGGCCGACGAGAAGGGGGTCGCCCTGAAGCTGCTGTTAGAAACGGGCGGCGAGGAGACAACTTGGCGGCTAATGGCCGACGCCGACCAACTCGTGCGGCTGTTTACCAACCTGATCGGCAACGCGGTGCAATATACGCCCCAGGGCGGAGTTGTCAAAATCAGCTTGCAGCGCCACAAGTTTCAGGGAGGGACTGGCCTTCAGGTGCAGGTGCAGGACAGCGGCGTCGGCATTGCTCCCGAATCCCTGACCCGAATTTTTGAGCGGTTCTACCGGGTTGATCCGGCCCGGCCTTCCCTGAAGGGCAGCGGTTCTACTGGGTCAGGACTGGGGCTGGCCATTGCCCAGGCAATTGTGGAAAACCACCAGGGCCAGATTCAGGCCAAGAGCAGTCCGGGGCAGGGCACGACGTTTACGGTGCTGTTGCCCTGTTGAGAGGTGGGGAGGTGGGGAGATGGGGAGGTGGGGAGGTGGGGAGATGGGGGAGGTGGGGAGGATGGGGGAGGTGGGGAGGATGGGGTAAAGGCTGCTCGCATTCACGCTTCATCTTTTCCTAGGACTTACCCATGCTAGGAAAGATCTGTTTAGCCGGTTGTCTGGCCGATTGTTTGGCCGAAATGCTGCTTCAAAACATCCCAGCGTGAGCAGTGCCAGTAGTCGATGTGGGAGATAATCTGGTCGTTGGCCAGCGTCAGTTCGCTCCAGCCGGAGATGGCAATGGCCGGTTTCCAGGGCAGCGGTGTCACCCAATGCAGCGTCCAGTCGCTGCGGATCTGATCGTCCTGACGCTGGATTTGATGCAGATCGAGCCGGACTGCCTGAAACCAGCGCTCGATAAACTGGATCATGGCCTCGTAGCGCTCGCGCCCGCGAAACTCGGTCATCGGGTCTTTAAAGTAGACATCTGGCGCATAAATGCGGTAGGTCTGGTCATGCGGAAAGTTTTGGTAGTCCGTCTTGAGAATCTCTAAAATGTCCATGGTGCTGTTTTTGCAAGGTTTGGTTTTTGCAAGGTTTGGTTTTTGCAAAGATGGGGATGTAACCCTCTGGCAAACCGGGTAACAACAGCCTAGCAGCAACAATGCTGACAACAGACTGCCCGATCAGGCGTTTAAGATGCCTCTGGAGGCGAACGAAATCTGCCAATTTGCTCTTGGCGGAAGCGCAAACTTTCGTTACATTCGATTCATAAACCTCTGGGCAAGCCTTTGGCCTCACTCCCTTCTCTACCTTCATTTACTCCGGTATGTTAAGTCGTTCTGTGCCTCAACCCCCTAATTCTCCTCTAGAGCCAACCCCAATTTTTTCTCAGAAATTGGTGGATCGCTGCCATATTCTCCTGCCCGATACGCCCCGCCCCACCAGCGCCATCTTCTACGAGGGGCGCTACTACTCCTACGTCAAATATTTCTCAACCGTCGAGACGGCTCGCCAAAAGGCGGAGATGATGACTCGTCGCGGCAACCAGGTGCTGTTGACTCGTGTCCCCAAAGGACTCGTGCTCTGGGTCTACGAACCCGACGCCCTGCCAGCTACCCCTCCCCAGTCCTAAAATCCTGGGGGACAATTGGCCTGAATTGCTTCTTGTAGCCCGCCTGTTAGCCCGCCCTTCTTGCCAGTCGATTGTATGAGTCAGCGTTTGCCGCAAACAACGGCCTATGTCCGGATTACCCATCAATCCTGGAATCAGGGCCACATCGAAGGCGAGGTGCGGGCCAGCGAATATGAATGGCACTTCCAGTGGCGATTCCGTCAGGGTCTGCTATTTGTCGAACCCTCGCTGGGACGGGCTCTAATCAAGGAACCCCTGACCCGGTTTCTGGAACAATGTGACTACCAGCTTGAACCGGGCGGCGACTACTCGTTTACAATTCGAGCGGCCTTATAAGGATCGTGGATTTAATAAATTCGCAAACTGTACGGGCGGGTTTAGCAGACCAATCTGCACCTTGCGATGGATTTGACAGCAAAACCTGCCCCTACCAAATCCGAACTTATTAAATTTCCGTTCCTAAGCCAAAAGGCTGGAGCAGTATAAGACAAATCAAAGGGGGCAAGGAAGATAGTTCCTCGCCCCCAATCTGGCTGAAAGTTCAGCCCGGAGAGTTTAGCCTAGAATTCAGCAGCTGGGCTCAACCCCTACCACAGACCACGAACCGGTTGGGCGGCTGGAGCTGGAGCCGGGGCCGGGGCCGGACGGGGAGCTGGCTGGGTCTGCTGCACCGTGGTTTGGCGACGAATCACCGTGGTGCTGGAGGAGCTGGAGGAAGACGAACTGCTGCTGCCACTGCGCTCGCTGGAGCTGGCTGTGCCGGTCGTGCTGGAAGAGCCAATCGCCACGACGGAGTCACCGCGAACGGTGAGCAGAACTTCTGAACCGACTGTGAGCTGGTTGCTCTCCTGTTCGCTCGCGGAGATCTCGTAGGTTTTGGTTTCGCCGCTGCTGGTGCGAATTGTCACCTGATCGCCATCGATTTTAGTGATTCTACCCCGCACTTCTTCAGTTCCAAGCTGGGGAACGCCTTCTTCAGATGGCACGTTTGCCTGACTGATCAAGCTGTTGGTCTGGCTGGAGGGCAGCGCCATACCGGCGGAGGCTGATAGACAAACGGCAGCTGTAATTGCTGCTCCAACGAAACCATCTAACTTTAGAAAAGACATGGTTAAATGCTCCTTACCTGTGTGAAATATTGCTACGGGATGCAAATTAATTGAGCTGAAAACAACTCAAATCCCGCTTTAGTGAATGGGCAAAACTCAAAAGCTAGTCGCGGAGTCGCGATTTCACCAACAAGATATAGCGTTAGAATTCATGACAAACTATATACCGAAAGCAGTAAATCCTTGGCAATATTTATAAGATATTCAAATTTTGACTTGGGCTAAATGTTAATTATTAATTGGGTGAGTTCCTGGCTAAATCTAGGCTGATGATTGAGAACTAGCTGGAAAAATGCGCAAAAGCGTTCCATGCAGTGCAGAAAAATATTCTTAAAAATGCTATAGATCTCTAAAATTTCTAAGACGAGAAACCGACGATTCGCGATTGCAGATCTATAGGCATGTTTTACTTCAATAACCAGGTCTTCAATTAAATCTGAAGAGGCTGGAGGCTTAGTCCGTTGCTGTGCCAGGGCTCCTCCACTGCTCTGGGCTTTGGGCCTGAGAACGACTGCCAAAACTCGAATGAACAACTCGAATTTTGAACCCAAAAACCAAGAGCAGCGAAGCCGATTTGCTCAGGGATGCAAATTTCGCCAGGGTGCAGCGCTAGCTACCACTCTAATCGCAGCCCCTGCTGCCGCAGGTAGGCTTGCAGCTCGGGCGTCAGCTTCATCGCCGTAATTTCAGTCGGCAGGCGTTCGGGCTGTTGGGTGGTCAGCCATCCGGCAGTGGCTCCAGCAGCGCTGCCTACGACCCATTCGCCGTAATGCACCCGGGTCGCGCCGTTGACAATATGGCTGGCGGCAATACTCTTGCCCCCGATCAGCAGGTTATCGATCTCCTGGGGTACCAGCGCCTCTAGGGGGATATAGATCGGCTTGATCAGCGATTCGTCACGCACTGGGGCAGAACTGGCCTCCCAAGATTCGCTCCAGTCGCGGTAGCGGCAGCCGTGCATATCGATGCCGTAGTGGGTCATGGCGACGGTGGTAGGCTGAAGATCGCGCCCGCCCCGCATATCGTTGCGCAGATCGGGCTCGCGCATCATGAATTCCGGCTGGCCATAGGCGGCTCGTCCCAAAATTCGCCGCCCTTCCCGGATATAGGGAAACATGCTGAGGCCCGACGCGGTGGCCATGGGACTGTCCTTGCCCGCCAGGTAGGTGAGGGGCAGTTGGGGACTCGACTGGGTTTCAATCAGCCATTCGGCAAACAGCAGGGCATGTTCTTCAGCGTGGCGCAGGGCGCTGAGCGACAGGCCGCCCATCCAGTTTTCGTGCTGGCCGTTGGCCGCGATCTGCTTTTCGTTCAAGACCAGCGGCGGGTTCATAATCGTCCAGTCGTTGCCCCGGTTCCAGTTGATCATGCTGATGTCGCCGGGCGCGGGTTTGCCCTCGCGCGGATCGCCTGCCTTGGTGCTGAGAATTCGCCGGTAGTTGAACACGCTGGCCCCCTCAAACATCGGGAAACCCTGCAAATCGTAGTCCTTGCGGTGTTCTTCTCGCGAATAGTCGGGCTTGATTTGGGTGAGGGCGCTGTAGCTCTGGCCCTGGTCATCCAGAATTGCCAGGGCAAACGGGTAGGTGAAGGCCTGGGTGCAGTCGGGGTTGTCCTGCTTGGAGGCAAAATATTCGCTGGTGGTGGTGCGGGCCTCGGAGCCCAGCCGGTAGGGAATCCCGGCCCAGCCGATCAGCTCGCCCGTGTCGGTGGCGTCAATTACCAGCAGATGCTTGCCGGGCGGAGCCTGGAGGCGAATCGGCACTTTCTCGAACTGCTCGTCTGACGACCAGGAATACCAGCTAGGCAGCTCCTGGGAAGGCCGTCCCAAAGGCACATAATCCGGGCGACGGGGCTGGCGTTTCACTGCGTAGATTGCCTCGATCTGGCGACCGGTGGGGTCAAAATCGGCCCCCTTGAAGGCGGTTGAGGTCTGCCAGCGGCTGTTGGGGGAAGCGGCCTTGGCCTGTTCCAGCCACTGTTCAGAGGCGGTGGCTCCAACCTGGGGCAAAAAGCAGAGGTTGCCGACCCAGCAGCTGTTCAGGTTTGATGCGGGCAGGGGGGAATTCAACCCGGTCCAGCTCGGAGGCGTGATCGGCTGGTCTTTGATCAGCTGCTTGAAGTCTTTCCAGGTCTGGCCGAAGTTATCGGCTACCTGCATGGCCCGCGATTCGTCAATTGCCGAGACAGCCTGGGAGCTGATCTGGCCGCCTAGCCAGGGCGTGAGCTCGATCAGACAGGTCTGGGCTCCCGACTGCATGGCCTGGGCCGCCGCTGCGACACCGCCCAGAGTCCCCCCCACCACCGCGACTTCACATTCCCAGATTTCCTGGGGCTCGGGTCGGGGCGAGAGCTGGGGCCTGCCGCTCATGCGGTTGACTAAACTGTCAATTGCCTTCACATCCAGGGTTTTGGCTCCCTCGCTCAGCAGGGTGGCCGACATCGGTGTGACGGCTCCGCCCCAGGAATAGTATTGCAGGGCACCGAGCAGTCCCGTAGCGCTAACGGGCAACAGCACGCTCAGAATGATTAGCCGCGTTAACGGATGATGGTTAGAAGGTTGGCTCACGGCAGGGATGACGGTAGGGTCAGCAGTGCAGGGTCAGGGTAGCGCTGTTTGGCTAATGCTTTGGCAGCTACCGCTAGATGTAGCGGCGTCCTGCCATGATTTATACCCTAATTTTCGCTCTCTGAATAAAACTTTTCCTAGCAGGTTGCGATTCATTTCTCTTGATACAGCGTTTTTTATCCAGGTGAGGTAGCAAGGCTATGCGGACATCGCCCCCCAGCCCTGGCAGGCCATGAGGTTGGACTATCTTAGCCGCGACTGGATGGGGCCGTCGCGCTGTTGTGGGGTATCGTGAGATGCCGCTGCGAGATGCCGCTGCGAGATGCTGCTTTGAACCTGCGACACTGGACAATCTGGCTAGGCGGCCCGGAAGCTGCGGATATGGGGGCGTTCGACCGGACGGGGAAACAGGGCTTGGAACACCGCATCGCGGCGGCCCAGGGTTTCGTAGAAAAAGAATGACACCCCGGCAAACCGGCGGTCGCGGGTCAGCCGCACCTGATCTTCGATGTCGCGGGTGCTGACGTTGCGGGTGCTGAGGCCGGTCAAAATCCCGATGCCTACGGGCAGGCGGCTGCTGAGGGCGCGCAGATCTGGCTGGTCAATCTCGTTCAGGAAACTGCTGCGGCCCGTGCGGTAGACCTGGACAATCAGCTCATCGATGTAGTTGGCCCGCTGCCAGCCATCCCAGTCCTGGAGATATTTTTGGTAGGCGAAGTTTTTGGGGTTGGGCGAGAGCGAGACGATGCAGTTGGGGTTGCCCTGTTTGGCAGCGCTGTAGACTCGCCGCATCAGCTCGCTCAGCTTGTTGGCTCGCCAGCGCATCCAGGCCGCGTCGCTGGGGTTGTTGGGCGGGCGTCTGCCGTTGTGCTCCTGCTGATAGAGCCGCACCGTGTAGTCGTCGTAGCCCACCTCGACCGGCATGCCCAGATGGTCATCGAACTGGATGCCCTCGATGTCATATTTGTCTACCACCTCGGCCACCAGCTTCACCAGAAACTCCTGCACCCCCGGATGGGCCGGACTCAGCCAGACCGAGCGGTCTTCGCCGTGGACGTTAAACACCTTGCTGCCGTCGCGGCGAGCCGTGACCCAGTCGGGATGGCGCTGCACCAGTTCCGAATCGGCGGGGGCCATCAGGCCAAACTCAAACCAGGGAATCACCGCCAGACCGCGACTGTGACCCGACTCAATTGCCTCCTCCAGCATGTCCCGGCCTTGCAATCCTGGCTCCGGATCGAGTTCTACCCCAAACGCCGTTTTGGCGACCTGGCTGGGATAAAGCGTGTAGCCGCCGTTCCAGACCGTGGGATAGAGCGTGTTGAAGTTGAGCCGATCCAACCGCCGAATCGCGTTGCGCAAATTGTCTCTAGAGAACAGCACGTCGCTGTCTACGTTGGTCAACCAGACGCCCCGGATCTCGCCTGCTGAGCTGGCCCGGTTGCTGAGCGGACTGGTAAGCGTACTGGTAAGCGGACTGGCGACCTGAGCCCCGACCGGAGCGGCCAAGGCGATCACTAGCCCCAGACAGAGCAGCCCCACAAACCGCCGCTGGCCGTTGAGGCGGAAGGGAAAACGATGCCAAGCTCCGAGGCGATGACCTCCGGAGCGATGAAGCGGCAACCGAACAGCCGGAGCCTGAAACAGAGCTTGAATTGGCCTTGGCCGGATGGTCGTTGGATTTGTTTGACTGGGCCGCCGGGTTGGCAAAAATTGATGCACCAAATTCATCAAACGACGCGAGCGCCGCAACACTGAACCGAACAAGTCACTCCTCATACTCCACCAGATACGCTTGGTCGCCGTTGCGACATAGGATTTAGACGTTGGGGTCAATCGTTTTTGCAGGAAACCGCCAGAGCCGGTTATTCGAGCACCCTTCAGAGCTAGCTAAACATCAAAACTTGCTGCAAATACGCTGGGCAGTTCTCACAAGCCGAACTGCTGGAACACGAAGCTGGAACGCCAGACTGCGGGACGATCGCTGCTGGAGCTGGTCCCAGAGTAGGCGGTGAATGGCTGAAGCCGAATGGCCTGATGAATGGGCCGCAAGAGGCTGCACTAGTTTATCAGGTCGGGCTAACCCAATCGGCCATATCGCAAAAAATCCGGCTTGGCGCAGCTCAACTTGCAAAGATTACGATAGAATCGTAACGGACTCTTTACACAAGTTTTCTATTTTTCCAAGGAAGTTTGGTTCTGTAAAGAGGCTGCTTGAAATTTGGTAGACGATAGAGCTGAGAGCCTGATTCCAGCCGCCCGCCCGAGCTGAGCCAGATTGATGTTGAGATTGCGGCTTGGATCGAGATTTTGCCGGTCGGTCGTTGACTTTGGCCCTTCGCGTTAAGCCAGTCGCGCTGGACGGGCTGCTATCCCATCCTCGGATTCGATACCAGTTTTTACGTTACTTAAAGCTGCGTTGCCCGATCTGCCATTGGCTCGGTCGCCCAACAGCTGCCCAGCGATGCCCCAAATTGTCGGCTTTTCCCTCAAAGTTACGCTCGCTTCGGATTTAACAACCCTAATCACTGGAACTCTTGTATGACGCTGCCTATTCGCAATGTTGCAATCATTGCTCACGTTGACCACGGTAAGACAACGCTGGTAGATGCGCTGCTGAAGCAGTCTGGCACATTCCGCGAAGGCGAAGACGTTCCAGATTGTGTGATGGACTCCAACGACCTGGAGCGCGAGCGCGGCATCACGATTTTGGCGAAAAACACCGCCGTTCACTACAAAGATATTTTGATCAACATCGTGGACACCCCTGGCCACGCCGACTTTGGCGGTGAGGTGGAGCGGGTGCTGGGCATGGTAGATGGCTGCATTCTGATTGTGGATGCCAACGAAGGCCCGATGCCCCAGACCCGGTTTGTCCTGAAGAAAGCCCTGGAAAAAGGGCTGCGCCCGATTGTCGTGGTCAACAAAATCGACCGGCCCCAGGCCGATCCCTACGGTGCAATCGAC
>JBJTUI010000142.1:0-11143 GCA_046080625.1 Elainella sp.
CAACAAAGCGAGTTTGTTTAAAAAATTAAGCTTTATTATCATACAGAAACATCGTACCTTTTAGAGCAGCTTGGGAAAGCGGGCTTTGATTCAGCCCTGACCCAGCGCCAACCGGCCTTTGATTCGGCAATTTACCCGTGGTGGGCAGTAGTGGCGGGCAGTAGCGGCGGGCAGTAGTGGCTGCCGTAGAAGAGGCTGCCGTAGCGGCTGTCAGACTAAACCGCTGGGAGCAGGAACTCAGAACCAGTTGCTGTCGGCATCACTCGTCTCTGCCGCTACTCAAGACTTCGCTATTGCTATGGGCCTCGCTACTGCTATGGGCCTCGCTATTGCCACAGGCCTCACTACAGAGGGGGTAACTCGACTGATAGGTGGAATCCCGTCCGCCAAACAGAGCGTAGCGGTTATCGCGGACTTGCTCATAGATCCGGTCGCCTGTCCATTTTGCGCCGGGTAACGCCCGATAGGCGTCCACAAACAGCCGACCCAGGGGCAGCAGTTTGCCGATCTCTTCAATCGCGGTACTGCCCTGCCAGCGCTGTTGGGGCTGGGCCGCATCGATCAAAATAATCCCCAGCTCGCAGTCTTGGGCTGTAATTCCAAACTGGTCCAACAAGGCCCGATCCTGCATGGGCACGTAGGAAAACTGCTGGCCCTGATCCAGTTTCTCCAGCAGCTTGACGGAATTGACACAGAGATTACAGTTTCCGTCATAGACCACGTGGTATAACATAAAGCAGTTCCTTGATAAAACTTTCTCTGGAAAAAGATAAAGTGGTTGACTCAGCTCTGGATTCATCAGCTCTATTCAGGCTCTATTCAGAATCCCATTCGAGCTCTCCCAGCCCGCTCTGGAGAAGTTTTGGCCCAGTTTAAGCTTGACCTCGTTTTAACTCCTGCCGCGCTCTGCTTTCTGCACTCTACTTTCTTTTCTGCACTCTACTTTCTATAGTAAGTGCTCAGACTATGAGGTTGCTTCACAACTGCTTGCCTCAGTGCTCAAGGCGGAGCCAGTCGAGAAGGGAGGGCAAGAGGCCGGAAGCAGAGCCGTGAGTTTACCCAGCTTGAGTCTGTTTACCCAGCTTGAGTCTACAGATCCAGTTGAGACTTATCCAGTTGAGACTCAATAAGGTCAGACTAAAAGTGCAGACCAAGTTAAGAATTAGGCTCCTTGAGCCGCCAGAACTGGCTTTGACGCTGTTGGCCCTGTGCCTATCAGTCAGTTTTTAGCTGACCATAACCTCTCCTTAACCTTTTCCCGATGTTCCCTTCATGATCGGGTAGTAGGATGCTTGCGACACCCTCTGTACATTTTTAAGTAGGTCGCATGACATCCTTAACACGCTTCAAACGTCGCGCTGTTGCAGCCACCCTCACGTCCCTGTCTGTAGGTTTGGCTGTCTCCTGCGCTCCTTCTAATCCCGATGCGTCCGCACCTTCTGCCTCTTCTCCGACTGCCAATGCTCCGGCTGCGGGAGGCGGCAACAGCGGTAGTACTGTTACCCTGAGCGGTGCCGGTGCCTCCTTCCCAGCTCCCCTTTATCAGCGCTGGTTTGCTGACTACAACAAAGAAAACCCCGGCGTGCGGATCAGCTACCAGTCTGTGGGTAGCGGTGCTGGCGTCGAGCAATTCCAGGCGGGTACGGTAGACTTTGGCGCTTCCGATGCGCCTCTGAAGGCTGAAGACAAAGAGAAGTTCAAAGCCAAGTATGGGGCCGAGCCGATTCAGGTGCCCATGACCGGTGGCAGCATCGTCTTCGCCTACAACCTGGATGGCGTAGATGGCCTGAAGCTTTCGCGTGACGCCTACTGCGGTATCGTGACGGGCGAGATCACCAAGTGGAACGATCCGGCCATTGCTTCGGCCAATTCCGGCGTCAACCTGCCCGACAGCGACATTCAGTTTGTCCACCGCTCGGACGGCAGCGGCACCACCTTCGCCTTTACCACCCACCTGAAAGCCGCTTGCTCCAACTGGAAAGCGGGCGCGAGCAAGGCCGTAGAATGGCCGACCGGAACGGGCGCTAAGGGCAACGAAGGGGTGACCGCCCAGGTGCAGCAAACGCCCGGCGCAATTGGTTACACCGAATTTTCCTACGCTCGGGAGAATGGCCTGAAGATGGCGTCGATCGAAAATGCTTCCGGCAAGATCATCGAACCGACCCCCGAAGCGGGCGCGGCTGCCTTCAAGGGCGAAACAGTTCCGGCTGACTTTGCTTTGCAGGTGCCCGACTCTAAGAACCCCGAGGCCTACCCGATTTCGACCCTGACCTGGCTGCTGCTCTACCCCGAATATAAGGATGCGGCCAAGGGTGAGGCGTTGAGAAACGTGGTCAAGTGGTCCTTGACTAGCGGCACCGCAGCTGCCAACGACCTGGGATACATTCCGCTGGATACTGATCTGGTGGGTAAGGTCGAAACCAAAGTCGGCACAATCAAATAGCGCGAATTGCGGCAGGGGGGAGGTTATTCCCCCCTCTGTGCGTTTTAGTTGAGGCAAGCGGATTAAACAAGACCAAAGTCAAGGAAGACAAGTCAAGAATCAGGCAGTCTGCTCTGCTGTGTAGGTGGGTAGGGCATTTGGGCTATACTGCTCTCGTGCTAGCTAATTCAACTTGGCTGGTCTGCCATTGAGTTGGCGACTAGGCTTTCAGTTCCACCCCTGCTCCAATCGCCCTCTGGAGTCTGTAGGGTAGAAGACGGTGATTTTGCCCCAATTCTGGTAGTTTTTTTGACAGGTGCTCAAGCTGCGGCTGGGTTCCTAGCAATCGGTTCCTAGCGATTATAGTTTGCTCAAGTGCTGCTTCGAGTTTGAAGCGTAGCTAAACTTGCTAAATCAAGCTCTGCGTTTGATTGCACCTGATCACCTTATCGATAGTTGCTCTGACCTGAGCAGCTTCTAAAGTTTCTAAATTGGCCAGTTTTCGACCTGACCAGTTTCCGACCTAACAAGTTTCCCGAACTTTAAACTGAAGATTGAGGATGTAATGCCATTACGTACTTCCCTAGACCCGGCTACAACGGTACAGATTTACCAGCGTGAACCTCTAATCAAAACTGTTGCTGCCGGTGAGGTGATTTTTGCAGCGGGTCAGCCTGGAGACTACATGTATGGCCTGTTGGAAGGCGAAGTCGAAGAATTGGTAGATGGAACCGTGATGGAAACCATTCAGGCGGGCGATGTGTTTGGCATCGGGGCGTTGGTTCATCCAGAAGGTGTGCGGGTTTCAACAGCGGTTGCCAAGACCGACTGCAAGCTGGCCTTCATGGACCAGGAGCGATTTCTGTTTGTGGTTCAGGAAACACCCATGTTTGCCGTTGAAGCGCTACGCAGCTATTCCGACCGGCTGAAACGGTTTAAGAAGCATCCCGCTGAAGCGGCTGGCTGAATGTCGGTCTAGTTCGCGCTCTAGCTCCTCAGTTTTATCGTTATCCTCCTGCTAAATCCAACCATGACTTCGCATACTATTGCCCAGGAAGAAACCCTCATTGAATCGTCCCAGAAGTTTAGCGCACCCCGATTGGCCGATCGAATTTTCTACTGGCTGACGGTGTTGATGGCTGTGGCCGTCGGCGTGATTCTGCTCTGGATCACTTGGTCGCTGCTCTCGATTGCGTTTCCGGCGATTGCTAAGTTTAATCTTGGCTTTTTGTTTAGCCAGGTGTGGAACCCGGTTAATGATGCCTTCGGGGCCTTACCTCAAATCTACGGCACGATTGTTAGCTCAATTATTGCGCTGCTGTTTGCCGTGCCCCTGGGCGTGGGCGTAGCTATTTTCTTGAGCGAAGACTTTCTGCCGACCAAAATCAAAACGCCCTTAGCTTTTGTGATTGAGCTGCTGGCAGCCGTACCTAGCGTGGTCTACGGCATGTGGGGGATTTTTGTATTTGTGCCGTTCATTCTGCCCTTCTTGACCGGAATTCACCGGACGCTGGGCTGGATTCCCCTATTTTCCACCGCGCCTTCTACCCGCCAATTGTTTGCCACGGCCATGGTGCTCGCGATCATGATTCTGCCGACCATCATTGCGATCTCTCGCGATTCGCTGCTTGCAGTTCCGCCTGAGCTGCGGCAGGGGGCTTACGGCCTGGGTGCCACCCGCTGGGAAACCCTGACCCGGGTGATTGTGCCAGCCGGTCTCTCTGGAATCATTGGCTCGGTGATGCTGGCCCTGGGTCGAGCCCTGGGGGAAACCATGGCCGCCGCCATGCTGATTGGCAACGCCAACAAGATCAGCCCCTCTCTATTTGCCCCCGCTTCCACGATCTCGGCCCTGATTGCCAACCAGTTTGGTGAAGCCGCTGGCCTCCAGCGCTCCTCCCTGTTCTACCAGGCCCTGATTCTGATGGTGATGACGCTGATTGTCAATATGCTGGCCGAGGTGATTGTCAATCGCTTCCAGCAGGTTGAATAGTCTGGTTTCTGCCCGATCTGCTGTTCTGACCTAATTCCCTTGAGAAGCCGTATGAGTTCAACGAATTCAACTGAGAGCAACCCCTACGATATTGCGACCGGCACGTTTGATGAGCATGTCACCCCTGCCCGCAAGCTGTTTGGCAAGGTGATGACGGGCCTAGTCTTGGCCTGTGTCGGCCTGGCGATTCTGCCGCTGGGATCAATTATTTTCATGCTGCTGCGCAATGGCCTCAGCCGCCTATTCCTGAATTTTCCCTCGGCCTTCACCGAGCTGCCGCCCCCTCCCCTGGTCGAAGGCGGCGGGTTTTCCAACGCGATTGTGGGCACCCTGCTTACCTGCTTGATTGGGGCGCTGATTAGCGTACCGTTCGGCGTGCTGACGGCCATCTACACGGTTGAATTCGGCCAAGGCAACAAGCTCTCCCAGTTTGTCCGGTTCTGCACCAACGTGCTGAGCGGCGTGCCATCGATTATTGCCGGTCTGTTTGCCTACGGTATCGTCGTGTTGACCATGGGCACCTTCTCGGCCATCGCGGGCGGGGTGGCGCTGGCGGTGCTGATGTCGCCCATTATCATCCGCACTGCGGAAGAGGGGCTGAAGTCGATTCCGCGTGAGGTGCGGCAGGGTCTAGTGGGGATTGGAGCTACCAATTTCCAGGGCGTCACCAACGTGATTCTGCCAGCCGCTCTGCCGTTTATTGCTACAGGCGTGACGCTGGCCCTGGCCCGGGCCGCTGGCGAAACCGCTCCCCTGCTGTTTACGGCTCTGTTTAACCAGTTTGAGGCCCGCAGTTTGCGCGAACCGATTGCCACCCTGTCGGTGCTGATCTACAACTTCGCAATTGCCCCCTACAAAAACCAGAACGCCCTGGCTTGGGCTGCCGCTCTGGTAATTGTGGCCCTGATTATGACCGTCAGCATTCTGGCCCGGACGCTGACCCGTCGCAAGGTCTACTAGCAGAGATGGCAAGCTCAGCTGTCCAGGCTAGCCCAATAGTAGGACGTTCCCCATTCGCCGGTTCGACTAAGGCAGCTTGTACGAATAAGTTGATCACCTGGATCGGTCTACTGGCTTGAACAAGGGGCTTAAGCCCATTGCCTGCTCAGGTTATTTTTACAAGACTCCTAAGCTGAAGCTATCTGAGAGGCGATCAAAGCCACCTTAACCCGATACCTGCCCAGCCCGGCGGTAACATTGTTGGTCAGTTACACTATCGGTCGGTAACACTGTCGGTCAGTAACATTGCCGAATGAGCGCTGAATCATCTGTCCATCCAAAGCGATTTTTGGATTTACGTACTCACCATAGTTAATTTCTACCCAGATTCTGTTATGACGAATCCCTCAACTCGATCCAACCCAATCAATAATTCTTTCTCGGAAGATGTGGTGATCAAAACCGAAAACGTTTCCATCTACTATGGTGCGTTTCAAGCCGTTCGCAATGTTTACCTCGACATTCCCAAAAACAAAGTTGTAGCGTTTATTGGGCCGTCTGGCTGCGGCAAAAGTACGCTGCTGCGCTGCTATAACCGGCTGAACGATTTGATTCCGGGCGCGCGGGTGGAAGGCAAAATCACCTACCAAAACATCGATCTCTATGACCCCAAGGTAGACCCGGTTGAGGTGCGACGCCGGATTGGTATGGTGTTCCAGCGCCCCAACCCCTTTCCCAAGTCGATCTACGAGAACATTGCCTTTGGGGCTCGGATCAACGGCTATAAGGGCGACATGGACGAGCTGGTTGAGCGGTCGCTGCGCGGTGCGGCCCTCTGGGATGAAGTCAAAGACAAGCTGAAGCAAAGCGGCCTGTCGCTCTCGGGAGGGCAGCAGCAGCGCCTCTGCATTGCTCGCACCATCGCGATTGAGCCCGAGGTGATCCTGATGGACGAACCCTGCTCGGCCCTTGACCCGATCTCGACCCTGCGCGTCGAAGACCTGATGCATGACCTGAAGCAGCGGTTCACAATCATCATCGTCACCCACAACATGCAGCAGGCCTCTCGTGTGTCTGACTACACTGGCTTCTTTAACGCTGAGGCGGGCGACGGCGGCAGCCGCTTTGGCTACCTGGTCGAATATGACCGCACTGAGAGTATTTTCAACTCTCCCCAGCAGCAGGCAACCCAGGACTACGTGAGCGGTCGCTTCGGTTAAGCCGTCCCAAAGGCCGGGTTCAACCTGCCGCAGGTTGTCATTGACCTGACCAGGGCTGGACTGAAAAAGGCTGAGTAGATCTGTTAGGTAGATCTGTATAGATATCGAACCAGACACAACACAGACACAAAACACAGATGGGCGTGAGGCCAAAAGCTCCACGCCCTTTTTCCTGCTCTTTTTTCTGAGCTATGGCAACCGAAGGGTAGGTTAAGAGGGGCAAGCCAGACTCTTAGGCCGCCAGAGAGCCGACCTCAGACACTTCGACAGACAGCTCATCGGGTACCCCATCTCGGGCCAGTGACGGCATGGCCCCACCCTTGCCCAGTAAATTGCTGACCATAGCCAGCAGGGCGTTGACCTTGCGCTCGCGCCACTCGTCCACCAGCGCAGTCACCTGAGCCGCAGGCAAACGACGACTGGCCGCTTCCAGCAGGTAGGCCGCATGGCGCTGCTCGTCACTGGCGATACTGATCAGGCCCTTCTGGAGATTCAGGCTGGCAGCATCGTTGGGCAGCACGGAGGCCATCCGCAGAAAGTCTTTGCTGGCATCGAGTTCCAGAATGTGGGTGCTGAAGAAAAACACCGTCCAGTCCATGGTTTCAGGCATCAGGTCGGCCCGGCTGTAGCCCGCGTAGTAAGCCTCAAAGAACGGGCTGCGGCGTTCGGGCGGTTTGGCCGATCCGGACTGGCCCGATGGGGACTGGGCAGGCTGCTGGGCAGGCTGCTGGCTGGCAGATTGATCGCTCGCCGCCTGATGGCCCGAGCGCTCTGACGATGCGGCGGCGCGAAAATCGATCACCTGCTTGTTGAGCTGCTTCAGGGCATGGGCAAAAATCTGGCCGTGGCGGCGCTCATCCTGGGCATGGCGGCTCAATTGCTCGGCCAGCCATGCGTCACCTTCCCGGCTGGCCCGCTGGGCTAATGTTTCCAGAAACGGCACCGAGCCGGATTCGGCCAACTGAAAACCGGCCAGCAGGTCGGGCCGGGTCTGGGGGTCGCGCAGGTTGCGAGCGGTGATGTAGGCTGTGGCACCAGAGCCAAGTAAATGCAGAGCTTGTGTCAGGAGGTTCATGGTGAATCGGGTTGAAGATGTATCGTGCTTTGGTGATCGCGCTTTGATCTGTCGCGCTTTTATTGTAATGGGTTGCTTGTGGCTCTGCCGGATGCCAGCCTGCTGCGCTTGAATTAGCTCAATGCCGAGACAAGATTCCTCTGGGAACATCGTGCTGCTCTGTCTCGGGACGGCCTATTCATGTTCCGCCCTGAAGACTACGCCAAAAACTACGGCATTGTGTTTACAGCCTTCGGCATGGGGGCGCTGCTGGGCACCCTCACCGCGGGCCGAATTCGCGATTTGTTCGGCAGCTATAAGCTGTTCTTTGGCGTGACGCTGGTGCTGGCAGCAGTGGGGATTGTCCTAGCAGTATTCCTGCTCAAACGCCAGCCCGCTACCGCCCTGGGCGCAGAACTGGAAACCTAGACAGACGGGCCAATTCATAGGCCAAACAGTCAGGTCAAGCAACAGGCTAAACATAAACAAGGGGGACGCAGCTGGTGCTAACGTCCCCCACATCCATTTGCCTCAAATTTTTGCTGTCCCAGACTGGCAATACTCGGGGCCGGGTATTAGCCTAGCCCCTGTCTGGCACCAAGCTATAGACTGACGTTCGCGTCGGGCACCTGCGTTACCTTCAGGCCAGCCGCTTCCTGGGAATAGGTGCCCAGGTCAATTGACAGAGGTTCCACCTTCCAGATGTCTTTGCAATATTCGGCGATCGTTCGATCCGAGGAGAACTTACCCATATGGGCCACGTTCAGGATCGACATACGAGTCCAGTTTTCCGAATCGCGGAAGGCTTCGCTGACCTGCTCCTGGCAATCCAGGTAGGACTGAAAATCTGCCAGCAGCATGTATTCATCGGTTTGCAGCAGCGAGTTGACCAGCGACATGAACAATCCGGGCTCCTTGGGGGAGAAGAAGCCAGAGGCCATCTGGTCGATCACCAGCTTCAGCTCTGGGTTTGACTGGTAGTAGTCGGTGGGGCGGTAGCCTGCCGCTTTTTTGTCCATCACCTCCTGGGCCGTGAGGCCAAACAGGAAGAAGTTTTCGGCTCCCACCTCTTCGCGAATTTCCACGTTGGCTCCGTCCAGGGTGCCGATGGTCAGGGCTCCGTTCAGCGCAAACTTCATGTTGCCGGTTCCAGAGGCTTCCTTGCCCGCCGTCGAGATCTGCTCCGATAGGTCAGCCGCCGGGTAGGCAAACTGGCCCAGTGAAACCGAATAGTTGGCCAGAAACACCACCTTGAGACGGCCCGCCACATCCGGATCGTTGTTCACCACCTCTCCGACCGAGTTGATCAGCTTCACCACCATTTTGGCGACGAAATAGCCGGGGGCCGCCTTGCCGCCAAAGATAAAGGTGCGGGGCTGCACGTCGAGGCTGGGGTTGGCCTTGATCCGGTTGTAGAGGGCAATGATGTGCATGGCGCAAAGCAACTGCCGCTTGTATTCGTGAATCCGCTTGATCTGCACATCAAACAGGGAGGCGGGATCGATCTCAATCCCGTTGTTGCGCAGAATGTAGTCGGCCAGGAACTGTTTGCGGTCTTGCTTGATCTGCCGCCAGCGAGCCCGGAACTCCGGATCGTCCGCGTAGGGAGCAATCTGGCGCAGCTTATCCAGATCCTTGATCCAGCCATCGCCGATTTTTTCGGTGATCAGATTCGAGAGCTGCGGGTTGCTCATCAGCAGCCATCGCCGGGGCGTGATGCCGTTAGTCTTGTTCTGGAACTTCTCGGGCCAGAGCTCATAGAAGTCGTGCATCAACTCCTGCTTGATCAGCTCGGTGTGCAGGGCAGCGACGCCGTTCACCGCATTGCTGCCCACGCAGGCCAGATGGGCCATTCGCACCTGCTTCTCCTGCCCTTCCTCGATCAGCGACATCCGCGCCATTTTGGAGTAATCACCCGGATATTTAGTATTGACCTCATTCAGAAAATACTGGTTGATGTCGTAGATAATTTCCAGGTGACGCGGCAGCAGCCGACCAAACAGGCTAACGGGCCATTTCTCCAGAGCCTCGGCCAGCAGCGTGTGGTTGGTGTAGGCAAAGGTGCGGCGGGTAAAATCCCAGGCGTAATTCCACTCCAGCTCATGTTCATCCAGGAAGATCCGCATCAGCTCGGCTACGCCAATCGCGGGGTGGGTATCGTTCAGCTGGATTGCCACCTTGTCGGGGAAGGCGTCAAAGTTTTGGTGCTTGCGCAGATAGAGCCGCACGATATCTTGCAGCGAGCAGGCCACAAAGAAATACTGCTGCTGGAGCCGCAGTTCCCTGCCCTGGGGTGTGTGGTCGTTCGGGTAGAGCACCTTAGAGATGTTCTCGGAAAAAGTCTTGGCGGCCACCGCTTGGGTGTAGTCGCCTGCGTTGAACACATGGAAGTCGAAGTCTTGACCAGCCCGAGCTGACCAGAGGCGCAGGGTGTTCACCGTATTATTACCGTAGCCGGGAACCGGCGTATCGTAGGGCGTACCAAAAACCGTTACCCGAGGCAGCCAGCGAACGCAGGTTCTACCCCTCTGATCCACATAGGTTTCGGTATGGCCACCAAATTTGACTTCGACCATATAATCGGGCCGAGCAATTTCCCAGGGGTTGCCAAACCGCAGCCAGTTGTCGGGATGCTCAACCTGCCAGCCATCCTGGATGAACTGGTCAAAAATTCCGAACTCATAGCGAATGCCGTAGCCCATGGCCGGAATTTCCAGGGTGGCCATCGAGTCTAGGAAGCAGGCGGCCAAGCGGCCCAAACCGCCGTTGCCCAATCCTGGCTCTTCTTCACCTTCTAGCAGGTCATCAAGGTTGAGGCCAGATTCTTTCAGCGCCTGCCGCATCTGATCATACAGGCCTAGATTAATCAGATTATTGAGCAGCAGCCGACCAATCAAAAACTCAGCAGACAAATAGCAGACGACTTTTACATCTTTTTCAAAGTAGGTCTGGGCCGTTTTGATTCGCCGATGTACCAGACGATCGCGAACCGTGTAGGCCAGGGCCATGTAGTAGTCGTAAAGCGTTGCAAAGGTTTCGTCTTTTCCTTGAATGTAGTATAAGTTATCGGCAAGTGCTCGCTTCAACGTATCAACGGTTGTTCCCGTCCGGTCGTCTTCGACGCGCACACAATCCATTGGCTGACTGGTCATAAGCTGATTTGAGTGATGGTTCGCCTAAACTAATGAACATTACACTCTGTAACAACAGAGATTCGTGTTAGAAACTACCCCCAGAGATGCCTTAAGCAATTCTTAGGGATCGTGCGGGGATCAGAAATCATCAGGATGCTATCGCCAGCGGGTGGAAGACTATGCCACCATCGGCTTTGGCGGCTTGTTCAGCGCTCCTCAACCTGCGTCCAGGTCTATCGACAGTCCTGGCAAGTTCCTTCTATTCTGCCTAACGAATTCAACGATTCAGACAACTCATTACACATCTTATCAAGCTCATCAGAATCTCAGCTTTGCCTCAAGTCGATCTGAAGCTATAGGAGCACAGTTCCTGAAGCGCTG
>JBJTUI010000143.1:0-4107 GCA_046080625.1 Elainella sp.
AGCTGCCGCACTACGCCCGGTGACTGGGGAAAGCTGACATCGCTGACCCGCACATCGTCCAGGTTGAAACCCAGAGTGTAGAAGCTATCGAGCTGGGTGAGCAGGTAGTCGCGAATCTGCACCCGGCCCGTCTGGTTGAGCTGGTCGAGCCGCATCTGGTTGACGATCACGGCCAGATTGTCTTTGACGGCGCTAGTCAGGGCGGCGATTGGGTCAGAAAGCTCCAGAGCCACCCGCTTTGGATCAACCACCTGATACATGATGCTGAGCGAAACGTTGACCAGATACTGATCGCGGGAAACAAAATCGCCCTGGGACACTACCTCCAGGCTGCGGATTTTGCCGTCCACCAGAACGATCTGGCACTGTTCCAGGTAGGGCAGGGCAAAACTGAAGTGGCGGCCCGGCTCAAGCTTGCGCACCAACTGCCCATTTTTGACCAGCAGGCCGACATATCCCGCATCGATAAAATTCATGCTGAGTCCGGCCCAGCGGTCGGGCGTGATGGTTTGAATCAGCGGCGGTGATTGGGTCATGGGCGCGATTGCAAACAGCTCAGGTAAGGTCGGGTGAATCGGGGATGCGGCTCGTTGGGCGATGTCGTTCGAGCTGCCGGGCATCAACGGGCTGTCCTTTCATCCTAGCCTCGGGTTCTAACTCTCGGTACAAACAGATGTTCGGTTCTACAAGCGTCCTGGGTTTCTGGCTAGCTAGAAAAGAAAAACTGAAGGACAAGGGAATCCTTCAGTTCCAGTTGAGGGGGTTAAATTGTTGGCCTAGATTCCAGCGAACTAGATCAACGCTTCTGCAATCTTCTTAAGCAGATTTGCCAGATCTACTACAGCCCGCTTGCCTCGGCAGCCAGGGTCAGCAAATTACGACCAACGCTGCTGAGAAATCCGGCCAGACCGACGCGAGCATCGACGTTCAGCGGCTGTTCCAGGCCCAGCAGCAGAATTTCCGTGTTCTCGATGGCCGGTGGCCGACCCACCGAGAACGGATAGTTGTTGTCGTTAGCAACCAGCAGTGTGGTTGAGTCGATCACCAGCACATCTTCAATCGTCTGAAAGGGAAAGCGGAAGCTGGTGCTGCCGTCTCGATTCAGGTCGTTGGGGTCGCGGATATTCAGCAGGTCTGCTACTTCCTGTTTAGCCACATAGCCCGCAGCATCTTTCTGGGTCAGATTCACCTTATAGATCTTCTTGAACTTGGCAGCATCAGCCTGGTTGTTATCCCGCTCGATCACCAGATATTCATTCTCATTGATCACCGTGAAATCACCAATCGCGTGATTGGGATTCTCTAGCTTGTAGTAGCCGACCAGCCGATCAGCATATTGCCTGGTGGCCAAATCGTATTCGTAAATTCGCAGGGCGTTGCTAGAATCGCCAATTACCGCCCCCTCTAGCAGCGGGTAGAGCTTGGTGCGGCCAGGGTTGATTGCCATGCCTTCAAATCCTCTTGAGCGGCCCAAATTGGCAAACGCCTGCCCGGTCAGAACATCCGGGTTGTCCGGTGCTCTCACCTCTGCCTGCACCGCCTGATCGCGCACCTTCGCCCCCGTGGCCGGAAAGTCGGTGAAGTAGCCATCGACGCCCAGCTGAATCAACTGACGGTATTCCAGTTCGGGGTCGCCGTTGTAGTCTCTGGCCAGATACAGCCCTTCGTTGCGGAAGGTGTAGGGATGCACCAGCAACCCGGCGTCGTGGGCGTCCTGCACCAGCATTGTGGGTTCAGTCAGGCTCTTATCTGCATCGTTGACTGCCCCATCGCCATTCACGTCATCGGCCTTGCCGTCCCCATTAGCATCAGTGCCTTTCACCGAAACGATCATCCGCTTCCAGGGGCCGATGCCGTCAGCATAGGTGGCGACCTCCTTCAAGCCCTCCGGACTGCGGATATCGCCATAGGTGCGCTTATCGCCGCTGACCACAAAATCGTAGGGCTGGTTTTCGATCAGCGGCACGTCTAGGGCAATGTCAGCCGCATCGAGCAACTGTACCAGCGGCACGTCGATTTGCTGGTTGAGTTCTTTTAGGTTGGCTACCTCAAAGGACTGGATGAATACGGGCGAATCGGCCTTGTCCAACCCGTTTTCCCGCAGAATTTTGACCAGCGGCTCCTCCAGCGATAGACCAATCGAGTCGTGGTAGGTCGGATGTTTGGTTTCGGGATAGACGCCAATCGTCCGCCCCGTCTCGATACTTTTGCGCTTGGCCAGATCGATCACTTCTTGAAACGTGGGAATCTCAAACTGGCCGTTAAAGAACGGACTGCGGAAGGGCAGCCGCTCGATTGCCCGCAGGGTCTTGATTTCGGCCAGCGTGAAGTCTTCCGCAAACCAGCCCGTATACTCAACCCCATCGATTGTTTTGGTGGTCTTGCGGTCGGCAAACTCGGGCCGACTGGCCACATCGGTCGTACCGGAGATCTCGTTTTCGTGGCGGGCGATCAGCACCCCATCTTTGGTAGAAACCAGATCGGGCTCAATAAAATCTGCGCCTTGGGCAATCGCCAGTTCGTAGGAGGCCAGGGTATGTTCGGGTCGCAATCCGCTGGCTCCCCGGTGGCCAATCACAATCGGCGGTTTGCCGGTCAGCGTTTTCAAATTCGTAATGTTGGGCGTCGGAATTGGCGCTTCCAGCAGCTTCCCGCTCGTATCGAAGTGCAGCAGGTAGGGGCCAAACTCGTCGCCAATCCAGATGCCGTCAGGCGCTAGCACAAACGATTCGATATCAAAATCGGCTCCGGTCAACAGACGCTCGGGGGTGCTGTCGTTGGTGATTTTGAATGGAATTTTCCGGTCGGGGTCGGCCAGCTGGATAAAATCGCCCACCTTCACCGTGCCGTTTCCGGCCTCGGCTCCCCGAAAGCTGGGGTCAACCCGGTAGATCCGCAGCAGAAAGTCGGAGCTGTTGGTTTTGCTGCCGAAGCCGTTATCGGGCATAAACCAGAACTGATCCCGGTCGGCAAACTGGACTCCGCTGAAGCCCTGCACGGGCTGGCCCTGGCTGAACGGTCCTGTCCGGCCATTGGCGGACACATCTTTGCCTGCGGCTGGCCCCGGAGCAAATGTATCGGCGGGAAGTAGA
Source organism: Elainella sp. (assembly GCA_046080625.1). Classification (GTDB taxonomy): domain Bacteria; phylum Cyanobacteriota; class Cyanobacteriia; order Elainellales; family Elainellaceae; genus Elainella. The sequence continues at coordinate 3,093 of JBJTUI010000143.1, forward strand.
GCAAATCCCTTAAGTGTTGTTTCGACCATAGGTTGAATTAATTGCTGCGCTCACAGCATCCCACGGCAGCTTTAAGAAAACCTGTTTGGCAGGTTCAGAATACCTTAAAGCGAACGCGGGCGATTTCGACTTGGCCGTTAAGCCCCAAATCTCTTCTTTAATCCCGACAAAATTTGTCGGGTATGTTTGACGGGGTAAATTCCCTGTGATACGATGCTTCGCTAATGGGTGGAAAATCGATGGAAACAACCTGAACTGCTGGCCCAGACTCGATTTGGTGTTAAGTTGCCAAGCTTGCCTCCCGAACTCAACGCTAATTCTCGACTGCTGATACCAACGACATTACCCCGCGAAGCTGAACAAGAAGGATCTCTCTATGACCCAGGCAATTACTCCCACCTGTTCTCGGACTGCCACCTTCACCGGCCTGAAGTGCAAAGAGTGCGGTGTTGAATATGAAGCCAAGGCTGTGCATGTCTGCGAAGAATGCTTTGGCCCTCTGGAAGTGGTGTATGACTATGACACCCTGCGCCAAACCGTCAGCCGAGAAACCATCCAGGCTGGCCCCAACTCAATCTGGCGCTACCGGGCCTTCCTGCCGGTGGAAACCGACCAGCCGATCGATGTTGGTACCGGCATGACGCCCCTGCTGCAAGCAAATCGGCTAGCGCGTCGTCTGGGCTTGAAAAAGCTTTACATCAAAAACGATGCGGTCAACATGCCCACCCTCAGCTTCAAAGATCGGGTGGTGTCAGTTGCCCTGACTCGGGCTCGCGAGCTGGGCTTCTCGACAGTTTCCTGCGCCAGCACCGGCAATTTGGCCAACTCTACCGCCGCTATCGCCGCCCATGCTGGACTCGATTGCTGTGTCTTCATCCCCTCCGATCTGGAAGCCGGGAAAGTGCTGGGCACCCTGATCTACGCGCCCACGGTGATGGCTGTCCACGGCAACTACGACCAGGTAAACCGGCTCTGCTCGGAAGTCGCCAATACTCACGGCTGGGGCTTCGTCAAT
>JBJTUI010000144.1:0-4215 GCA_046080625.1 Elainella sp.
GGCCCAGCAGTGGTTTTATCGCCACGGCACTAAAGCAGTTTTCTTTGGCCGCTTCGTCCCCGGCATTCGCACCCTGATTTCCCTGCCCGGCGGCTTCAGCCGCATGCATTTCCCCCAATTTTTGATCTATTCCACCCTGGGTACCCTGGGCTGGGTGCTGCTGCTGACCTACGCAGGCTATGCCCTGGGCAGCAACTACAGCCTGGTTGAAACCTATCTCGCTCCCGTCTCCAAAATTGCCCTGGGTCTGGTGCTGGCAGGCGGCATTTTCTGGTGGGTACGCCATCGCAAATCCAAGCGGGGCTAGGGCAAGACAGGCCTGGATGAATCGAGAATCAGCTTTGGCAACAGCTTTGGCAACTGGCTGTGGTCGCGTCGTGGGACTCGGCCCTATCTACCTTTGGATCAGTCTTCCAATTACAACAGTGCTCTGCTGATGTGTTGATTACTTGTCTTCTTAACAATCAATGTCTCCGCTGACAGAAGGGCAAGTCCTTTCCAATCGATAGGGTAAAGGAAATAGCTATCGACAGGAATTGGACCCAAAGGAGACCAAAATGAATCAACAGTCAGACGCGACCCAGATTCGGATCGCTGCCCTAGCCATAGGGGCCTTGTTTTTGCTGCTGGGATTAGCAGGTTTCGCTGGTATCACGACTGGGCCAGAGAGCGCCTATCCGGGGCCAGGATATGGCTATGTGCTGGGAATTTTCCCCACTAATTATCTCCACAATGCGCTGGGCATTCTCACTGGGCTCTGGGGCATTGCCGCCTTCACTAGCCTAGGCGGAGCTATTGCTTTCCACCAAATATTCACGATCGTGTATGCGGTTCAAGCGGTTCTGGGCTTACTGCCGTTCACTCATACTTTCTTTGGTACGATGCCGCTCTATGGCAGCAACGTCTGGCTGAGCCTGCTGCTGTCCGCCGTGACCTACTACTACGGCTATGTCAAGGCTGGCGCTCTGATTGAAGGAACTGGCCTGACTGCAAATGCCAAATAGCAGATGCTGAGCAGCACCAGCAGCAACTCAGTAGAAGCCTAATTGCAGCAGATGTAGTTGATCAAATCGCACCACAAATTTAACGGAGAATAGAACATGCAAGCAGATCCAGACAAAACCAACGCAGCTGTCGCGTCCCAGATGGTAACGCCCTCACCGACCGGTGTACCCGAAGTAGCCCCTGAATATAACGGCATCGACCGCAATGCCTGGTTGTTTGGCTTCACGCCCCAGCAGGAGCTTTGGAATGGCCGCCTCGCCATGATCGGCTTTGTTGCCTACCTGCTGTGGGACAAGGCGGGCTACAGCATCCTGCGCGACGTTCTACACCTAATCCGCTAATTCCGCAAAGGCTTTTCCCAAAATTAGGGGAAGCGAAATCGAGTCAAAACTGGAAAGCCTACATCAACCGTGACTTCACTCCCTTCCCCCAAATTGGGGGAAGGGCCGGGGATGGGGGCTGCGAGACCTTCTGCATACACAACAGCCTGGCAGCCTGAAGCGTAAAACAGGCCGATAGAACATTAGACAACACATCAGGAGAACGGTATGACACAGCAAAATTTGCCTCGCTCCAACAACCAGCTGCACTACTTGCAGCGCTATCTTTCCCTCGCTCCAGTGCTGGCGGTGCTCTCAGTCAGCATTGCTTTCTCTACCTGGGTTTTCTTCAATGCGGCTTTCCCCGATCTGCTGTTTCACCCCATGCCCTGACACAACTCCCTGGTAATTCTGGACCGTGAACTATGCAAGGACTTTTCATTTTTGCAGCCTGGGGGCTGCTAGTTTTGGCACTGTGGAGCATCTGGACAATTGTTCAAGATTTAGTGCGGATGTCGCGACGAATGCACCAAATTCCCTGCTCGAATTGCCTCTTCTTCACCAACAGCTATTACCTAAAGTGTCCGGTACATCCTGATACTGCCCTAACGGAAGCCGCAATTGACTGCCGCGACTACTCGATTAAGAGTTGATCGAGCGATGATTCTAGGGTTTTAAGTTGCTCTAGTATTAGCTATTTTGGCGTTCTCGCGATCTACTCCGGAGTCGTTCTTGCCAAATTATTTCTAGCAAAACAATCTCCACAAACAGCAATCCCAGCAGCAATACCGCTACTGAGACTTTTACTTTTCTATATCAATTACAGCGATTTTCATTTCAGTTAGCTAAAGGAGGGGGGCGGTGCCAGCAGGGGCGTAGCCCCTGCGCCCCACTGTTAATCCGTGGTTGATTGATCGAAAACTGCTGTAACTCTATAGCAATCAACAGGTCTCAGAATCAGGGTTTCAGCAGTACTTTAATGCATTTATCCTGCTTGTGCTTGAACATCTCAAATCCCTGTTTGGTTTGTTCCAGGGGCAACTGGTGGGTGAAAACCTGAGCTGGATCGACCTCGCCGCGTTCTACCATCTCGACCAGTTTGGGAATGTATTTCTGACCGTGCATTTGCCCCATGCGAATAGTCAGCCCCTTGTTGAAAGCAGCCCCCATCGGCACCTTGTCAATGAAGCCGCTGTAGACGCCCATCACCGACAGCGTACCGCCCTTGCGACAGGCCACCATCATTTGCCGCAGCACATGGGGTCGGTCGGTTTCTAGCCGCACGGCCTGTTTAGCCCGGTCGTAAAACCCTTCTAGCCCCATACCGTGGGCTTCCAGACCCACCGCATCAATGCAGGCGTCGGGGCCACGCCCCCCGGTCATCTCCTTCAACACTTCGCCCGCATCGGCCTCTTCGTAGTTAATCGGCTCCGCCTTAGCAAACTCCTGGGCCAGGGCCAGCCGTTCCGGCACCCGGTCGATGGCAAATACCCGTTCTGCACCCATCATTCGAGCACTCAGCATGGCAAACTGTCCCACCGGACCCGCGCCCCACACCGCTACGGTTTGACCGGGCTGGATATTGCAGAGGTCAGCACCCATATATCCTGTCGGGAACGCATCCGAGAGCGGCAGGATCTTTTCGTCTGGAATTTCTCTGGGAACGCGAATCGCGCCGTGGTCCGCAAACGGAATCCGAATATATTCGGCAAACGAGCCCGCATAGCCGCCGAACAGGTGGGAGTAGCCGAAAATACCCGACGTGCTGTAACCAAACAGCGGCTCCTGCATCCAGCCGTTAGGGTTGGAATTGTCGCACAGAGACCACTGTTGCTGTGAGCAAAAATGGCACTGTCCACAGCCAATAATTGACGACACTACTACCCGGTCGCCTCGCTTCAGCTGCTTCACCTCTGAGCCTACCTCTACAACCTCACCCATGAACTCGTGGCCCATAATATCCCCAGCCTGCATGGAGGGAATGTAGCCATCTTAAATATGCAGGTCAGAGCCGCAAATTGTCGTAGCCGTCACCTTGAGAATGGCATCACGCGGATTGAGGATTTTCGGGTCGGGGACTGTTTCAACGCGCACATCACTCGCGCCGTGCCAGCAAACTGCTTTCATGTTGTATGCTCCTGAGATTAGTTCTTGTGAGATTAGTTCTGGGCGTGACCGTCTGCAACTGATACCGCTCTGTCTGCATCCTGTCTGCATCGATCCCAAACTTTTTCTCGCAGCATAGCGAGTTGTGGTTCTGTCAACCTCTCTCCGATGAAGGGTAGGACTGTTAAGCCCTTGGGTATCAGCACGGCAGATCTGGGGCAGTGGCTCTTTCCAGGGGGCGTCTCTGGATGTAGGTTATGGTAGTGATAGCCTGTTTGCCCCATCGGGTTCTCGCCTGTGCCGACCCATCTCCTGGCCTATGACTAGCTTTATCCCACTCGACCTCGATGACGACCGGCTGTTTCCCGACAGCGATGGCAAACCCATGGCAGACAACACCGCCCAGTTTCGCTGGATTGTTCTGATTAAAGAAAATCTGGAGATTCTGTTTGCGGACGATCCGCTGGTGTTTGTGGCCGGCGATCTGCTCTGGTACCCGGTGCGATCTACTCTGGTTGATCCGACTGCTCCTGATGTGCTGGTGGTATTCGGCAGGCCCAAGGGACGGCGCGGGTCCTACCGCCAGTGGCAGGAAGAGAATATCCCGCCGCAGGTGGTGTTTGAGATCCGCTCTCCCAGCAATACCGATGCCGCCCTGACCCGCAAGCAGGAATTTTACGAAACCTACGGCGTCGAAGAATATTACCTCTACGACCCGGATACCAATCAGCTAAACGGCTGGCTGCGTCAGCACAATCGGCTCTTGCCAATTGACACTATGCAG
>JBJTUI010000145.1:0-3518 GCA_046080625.1 Elainella sp.
ATCAGTTGACCATAGAGGAGGGTAGAGTTTGACATGAGCTATAGCTGTTGTGTGATAACTTTAGCTTCTCATGTCACTCTGCCTTTTAGAGCGAATCCTTCTCTAGGGCGCTTTTCAGCCATTTCTGTCAGGCAAGCAGCCCACAGATACCTTCAGCGAAAGCCATCCGCCCTTGGGGCGGTCACATTCATCAAGCCACCAGCTTCGCTGGGGGTGTCTGACTTCAAAGGCTCCTAAAGATGAGGATGAAGCAGCGCTGTGGCAGGCAATTCTATTGTCAGAGGCAAGCAGCTTGCCTTTCCCAGTCACTTACGAAACCAACGAGGACATGACCTGGTTTCTAAACGACAAGGGACGGATTTGCGTCAGCTTCAATGGGCTGGCAGATCATACCTTTGAGATTTACTGTGATCAGCGGCAGCTTCACTGGTTGAAGCGCTTTCTGGAAGATCAGCAGATCAAGAAAACTGGCAAGAATCAGCATTCTGCTGCGCTGTTTACTCTACGTTCTGCTCGAATTGCTTGGCAGAAAGGTCAAAAGCAGGGCGACCCGTGGACCGCGCATCAGTTGACGCTGTTTTGCACAATAGAGACTGACTTCTGGACGACCGCAGGTACCGAGAAGCTGCGTCAAGAGAAAGCAACTGAATGTGCAAAAATTCTGGAAAGCACAAAAGCAAAAAAAGACCTGACTGCAAATCAAGAGGCGTTCATCCGCAGACGCGAGAAGATGCTGACTGCGCTGGATACCCCCTTTCCCCGTTCAAACCGCCCTCTGTACCGAGGGAATCCAGCCATAATTGCTGGTGTCAGCTATGGACTCGATCGTCCAGCTACACTTGCTATTGTCAATGTTGAGACAGGCAAAGCCATCACATACCGCAGCATTCGCCAACTGTTGGGTGATTCCTACAATCTGCTTAATCGATATCGGTCGCAGCAGCAGCGCCACGCTCACCAGCGGCACAATAACCAACGCAGGGGAGCTTCCAGTCAAATTCAAGAATCGAACCTCGGAGAGTATCTTGATCGCTTGATTGCCAAAGCAATTGTGTTGATTGCCAAGCAGTACCAAGCCAACAGCATTGTCTTGCCTCAAACTGCAAATCTGCGAGAAATCATTCAGTTAGAAGTGCAGACACGAGCCGAACAGCGGATTCCTGGTTATCTAGAAGGTCAGCAGCGCTATGCCAAGGAATACCGGGCTGCGGTTCATCGCTGGAGCTACAGTCGCCTGACAGCCAATATTCAAAGTCAAGCAGCCCAGATCGGTATTGCCGTAGAAACAGCCCAACAGACTTCTCAAGGAACGCCCCAGGAGAAAGCTAAGCATCTAGTGCTCACAGCTTATTCTGCTCGTGGACAGTTACTGTCACTCTGACTCAGAGAGTTCGACTAACGCAGGATCAATTGCCTGGTTAAACATCTTCAGATAAGAAATCAGTGTGCCAGCCGCTTGAATCCTAATTTCACGATCACCAAAGAAATATTCGTTTTTAGGATTGATCAAAAACTTCTCAGCCATGCGAAGCGCTTCCAAGTATAAAACCTTCTTCTTTCTAGGAGCGGCCATTGGGAAATAGCATTTCTTAGCATCTCTATCATGGTGTCTAGGGTTGTTCAAATCGAGTAGACAGGAATGGCAGTGTTGCCTTGGGTCGCAAGCGCCTTTGCAGCGTGGAATAGATTGAAAGAAGAAGATGACTGGAGATTCGGTGAAGGCGCTGAGCAGGTCGCAAGCGCCTTTGCAGCGTGGAATAGATTGAAAGGCATCCTCTGCTAATGCCAAAAACTGCGCCTCACTAGAGTCGCAAGCGCCTTTGCAGCGTGGAATAGATTGAAAGATAAGCATTTCTCCGATCTTCATAAAACCTTGAGGCAGTCGTCGCAAGCGCCTTTGCAGCGTGGACAAGCGCCTTTGCAGCGTGGAATAGATTGAAAGATTTGCTCAGCCCTGATTCTGGAGCAGCCTTCTACCAGTCGCAAGCGCCTTTGCAGCGTGGGATAGATTGAAAGCCTCTTACTAAAGGATCTGCGGTTGGGCTGAATCTGTCGTAATTTTCTTCACAATAACAAGCAGTTGAGGGAAAGTGTGCAGAGAGGCACACTTCCTAACTCTGTTCGGTTCTAGCCAAGGCTTACGTTAGAATCCTAATTAGGACAGATTGAAAGGCGCACTTCGTTCGGGACTGTCAGTCTCCCACTGGTGCTTTGATTCGTCAGACGACAGATAATTTGTTAACGCTCGGCCTCAGGAGGTTCGACGACAAGTAATCTGTTAAAACAGTAAAAAGTGTCGTCGGCGACAGTTAATCTGTTAACGACGACAAATAAAGTGTTAATCGACATTTTGTAAAATCGGGATGAGAGGATTTGAACCTCCGGCCCCTTCGTCCCGAACGAAGTGCGCTACCAAGCTGCGCTACATCCCGTTGCCTATCCTTTTCGGTTTTTCTGAAGTCGCATCCGAATGTATATCGGATTTTAGACCTCTGGACAATAGTAGCTCCAAATCAGGTTAATTGACAACGGCTGAGTAGAAGTTGGCAGTTTGGCCAATCTCCAGCGACTCAAGACCGCCCAACCCCGGTAACGCTTCGTCTCAGTCAAATGGTAGAGTGGGAAAGACATCAAGTAAGCGTTGGGTAAGCCTGTGCTGCAAAAGGTCTGGGGTCTGTTTAATATCGCATTTATGGTTCTGATTCTGGCTTTCATTGGGGCCAATCTCTTCCGGCTAGGCGTTTTCTTCCTGCAAGGAAACGGTTAATTTCTAGCCGTTGAATCAACCTATCGCCACCTGAAACTGTTGTTCTAGCAAGCTTTAGCCAAGTTCTTAGCGAAACTCCTATGTCAGAAACCTTCACACCCGAAATCAGCACCCGCATCTGCAAGCACATGAATGAAGATCATGCCGACGCTGTTTTGCTCTATGCCAAAGCTTTTGGTAGTCGGGCAGACGCTACTGCCGCTGAACTGCTCAAAATTGACGCTGAGGGCATGGATTTGGCCGTCCAGCCCGATGGAGCCCCTGTGCGAATTGTCTTTGACCACACACTCCAGGATGCCGAAGACGCCCATCAAACCTTGATCGCTATGGTGAAGCAGGCCCGTCAACAGGCCACTCAATGAGAACTCTGGATCGCTACTAATTTGCAGCTCCCTAGGCGCAGCAGCCGAGAGGAAAACAGACCGCAGCGCCCTTCCCTATTCGATTTGCCCGATCGCCTGACTGACTTCAGTAGGCGTTTCATACTCCTGATCGGGCAATTGCTCCAGAGTAGAGAGTACTGCCTCGTCGGCTCCTTCGGTTTTAGCGCAGTAGATCAAATCCGCTTTACTAACTGGATAATTGATCCCTTTGAGGTGTTTTTGCAGCTGGATGGGATTGACCTTAGCCATAGTGAGACTCCTGAACTCAGTCAGACACCCCCAGCGAAGCTGGTGGCTTGATGAATGTGACCGCCCCAAGGGCGGATGGCTTTCGCTGAAGGTATCTGTGGGTTAATTAAAACCGTCCA
>JBJTUI010000146.1:0-5376 GCA_046080625.1 Elainella sp.
GACCCAATCCTGCATGGCACTGCTCCAACGCTTTGCTCAACAATTCTCATCATTCTCCCGCAACCGAGCGCTAAAAGCCACTCCTCGCAATACTTATACGCACTTCTGCGTAATGTAGAGGCGTGAACGGCGGGCTAATGGAAATAAGTACAATAAAGTGTACTGAAACTCCTGTCTAGTCGGCTAAAGCAGACTTTCTCTACTAGCCCGCGATTGATCTGCGGGCGGGAAAAAAGCGAAGGGGCAAATTGGTTGGGCACAAAATTTTTGACAGACTCGAACATTCCAGCAGACCCAATCAACCCAGAATTCTAACCGCCCTCCCCACCTCCTCACCCCCCACCTCCTCATCCCCCCATCTCCCCACCTCCCCCATCAGAACTTTGCACCGGGGAACAGAATCCAGTAAACTTTTGTGGATTTTAGCAGCTTGCTTGTTTGGAATTAGCCCTTGGAATCAACCTATGGCAATCGGTGAAATCGGTGCGGTACAGCAGCCTGATCAGGGTCGGAAAACCATGCCGCTGTGGCTGAAGTATGGCGTGATTGCTCTGATTGGTCTGGGCATCTTCTTTCGGTTCTACCAGCTCGACCGCAAGGTTTATTGGATCGACGAAACTAATTCTTCGCTGCGCAGTTTGGGCTATACCAAGACCGAGCTGATCGATACCCTGTTTACGGGAGAGCCGGTGACGGCAGCCGACCTGCGGCAGTTTCAGCAACTCGACCCGGAGCGGGGCTGGGGGGACACCTGGACGGCTCTGACCGGCACCGCTGAACATACGCCGCTCTATTTCCTGCTGGCTCGGGCTTGGGTGGGAGTTGTCGGCCATTCGGTGGCCACGATGCGGGCTCTGACGGCTCTGTTCAGCCTGCTGGTGTTTCCGGCCCTCTACTGGCTCTGTCGGGAATTATTTGACCCGGTGGTAAAACCAGATGTGGCCCACCGGATTGGCTGGGTGGCGATGGGGCTGTTTGCCATCATGCCGATGCATGTCCTCTACGCCCAGGAGGCCCGTCCCTATAGCCTGCTGTCGGTGCTGATTCTGGTGTCCAGCGCTCTGCTGCTGCGGGCTGTCCGCGTCCAAACGGGCTGGAGCTGGCTATTCTATGGCCTCAGCGTCGTGGCGGGGCTCTATACCCAGCTGCTGTTTAGCCTGGTGGTGCTGGCCCATGGCCTCTACCTGCTGCTGACGCGGCAGCTCTCGCGGGCCTACCTGCTGGCGGCTGGTCTGGGCAGTCTTACGCTGGTGCCCTGGCTGCTGCTGCTGCTGAAGCAGTGGGAAAAGGTGTCCCACTCGACTCGCTCCCTGCGCGACAGCTCCTCCTGGGGCTACATTTTCGACCGCTGGTGTCTGAATCTCAACCTGGCTTTTCTGAGTCAGGAGTTGGGGGCCGCAAACCTGCTGCTGGTGGCGGCTCTGCTGCTGGCCCTCTACCTGTTTTGTCGAAGGCTTCCCAGACGCACCTGGCTGTTTGTGCTGCTGCTGATTGGCGTCCCGTTTGTGGTTTTGGCGGTGCCCGATCTGCTCTGGGGCGGGCGGCGGTCGCTGCGGATTCGCTACCTGTTTCCCTCGCTGTTTGGCTTCCAGCTGGTGTTAGCCTACGGTTTCGCCACCTGGCAGGTCTGGAGCAAGCCTTTGCAGCGCTATTTCTGGCAGGGACTGATGCTGATTTTGGTGATCGGCGGTCTGGTGGCGGCTGGAACGAGCGCTGACGCCGTAGTGCCCTGGACCAAAAGCGTACCCCGCAGCGGCTATTACCCACCCGTGGCCGAAATCGTCAACCAGGGCAAAAATCCGCTGGTGATCAGCGACGGACCCGTCACCGACGTGCTGGCCTTCAGCGCTTGGCTGCGGCCCGATGTCACCCTCCAGCTGCCGCTCGACCGCAAGTTCAGGCTGGCCCGTCAGCATGAGCCAATCTACCTGCTGAATGCCTCCGAACAGCTGCAAGAAATTCTGTCGCGGCGGGGCTATGGCCTCAGCGTCGCCTACGTCGATCGATCTGATTCCAAAAAAGCGAACAACCGCCTCTGGCTGGCCCAGCGCAAACCGCAGTGATCGCTCTGGCAATGCACTAGACCAGCAGTTCTACTTCAGGTAAGGTTTGAGGGCCGTGCGGATGCCGTAGCCCGCATCGGTAGGGATGTCGTCTTGCAGAACTTCCCGCAGGCCGCCGTTAAAGCTTCTGGCTGGTTGCCCGGCGGCAACAGAAAAGGCCGGTATGTTGCTGACAATCACCGCATCATCGCCAATTACGCTGTGCTGACCAATCGTGACGCCTGCCAGAATCAGCACATTGTTGCCGATCCAGCAGTGGTCTTCGATCACAATTGGGCCTGCTGCGCTCTGACTTGGGGCTAGCGGCTGGGCATAAAGCGTCACCCGATTGCCAATTTGGCAGTTGCGGCCAATCTTGATTTTCGCAGCGCTGAACAGGTGACAGAGTGCCCCAATTGAAGTGAACGCGCCAATTTCGATCGAGCCCGCCCGAGCCACAATCTCAGCTCCTCGCCCTAGGGAAACCGCTGATCCCAAGGCAATTCGACCCTGCTGGCAGGCTTTGAGGCGGGTATGTTGCCCCAGCCGAACCGCGTCCTTCAGGTGCACCAGCGTACCCGATCCTGCCGTAATTTGGGCAGTACGGTCAATCTGGGCTGCCCGATCGATCTCGACCTGAGAAAGCCCTGAGCCAGGAATCTGAGCCAACCGGGTTAAGAATGGGGAGCCTTGAACCAGATGCAGCTGATCTCGCAGCCGTCGCAATCCCCAACCTCCGGTTTGTCTACGCAGCCTGTTGAGCAAGCGGCGGACAGAATGCTGGGAGAAATGTTGGGAGAGAACTGGCCAATCCCGGTTGAAATTAACAATGGTCATAAGCAGATTTACCCTGTTTTAAGGCTTGAGGCCAAATGCAGCAGAGGTGAGAGAGTTCCGACAGAACTGGTTCTAACGAATCAATTTCTGACGAATCAATTTCAACCTAGAGCGTCAACCTACAGAGAGTAATTCTCTAGCCTGAGCAGGCGAATACAGGGAAACATGCCTTGCTGGAATCTACCGTATTTTACTCGTCATACGCAAGCTGTTTGAAGTGATTATTATCACTTCGTACCGTGGTATGATCAATCCATTGGATAAAGGTGGGCGAGCTATTTCGTTAGAGATCCGGAGCCCCAGCTTGTTTTAAGTCTCCGTATTGCGAAACTCTGTAGGGTTCAGGTGAAAATTCAGGTGAAGACTGCTGTAGCGACGTCAGCCAATCTGGAGGTCTAGGACTTCGCTTCCAGCTCAAAGGAAGATTTTCAGGGGACAATCTGATTGAATTAATCGCATTGGGGTAGCTATTGAGATAGCCAATTAGACGCCGCATGTCAGGAGGGCTGGTTGAATCAATTAGATATTGATCAACCAGATTCGGTCAAGGAACTCAATAGAACGTTCGCTATCATACAGGAAACCACTCGCTCTTCGGATCTACCCCTGGCAGTCTGCCCTAGGGTAGAGGCTGGAAAGCAGAAATAGTTTCATCCAATTTGCTACAACTACGTTATACCAAAAGACCTAGAGGTGTCTTGGCTAAATCTAATCTAGATCCGGAACCAAAGCTAGATCTAGGGACTAGCTTCAGCGTTTTGAAGACATCTATAGGTATAACTCTAGGCAATGGATTGAATACGCATTGGATAACAGCCTGGATAAAGCCTCAAGCGCTAGCGTCACCTGTCAGAAACTCCGAATTAAGGGCCAAGTAATCCCCGATGGTTGTGTCTCATTTTGAGATGCCCGTAGGGTACCAGCCTCTAACCCGATAAAACAAGCGTAAATCGGGGATTTTGCAGAATTTTCACAATTCCTTGCCAAACCTCGCCTCAAGCCGTCTTCACCCGGTAGGCGCAGCGCCTTGCTCCTGCCACAATATGTTCGGTGCGCTCCACTGTTCCTAATATCTGCTGAAACAGCTCCAGCTCGCGGGCGCAGAGTCCGGTGCAGGCAGCAGCGGCAGCGCAGATCGGGCAGTGGTTCTCAACCAGCAGGAAATCGCCGTCTTCTAGAACCTGGACTTCGGCCATATAGCCTTCCTGACTGCGGAGGGCAGCCAAACGCTCTAGCTTTTGAGGCAGCGGCATCTGGGCCGGAATTTGGGCCTGGTAGGCCGCGAGCTGATGGCGAGTCCGCACGTCTAGCAGCCGCTCTAAACCCGCTTCGCCAAAGGTTTCAATCACCGAATGGATCAGGCCCAGCGTGAGTTCGGCATAGCCATCGGGAAACAGCCGGTCAGCAGCGGGCGTCAACCGCCACAGTTTCGCCGGACGCCCCATGGCCCGAATCTCTTCTTCGTAGTTGACCAACTGCTCGGCCTGTAGGGCATAGAGGTGCTGCCGGACTGCCATGGCCGAAACGCCCAGCCGCCCTGCCAACTCCTGGGAATCAAGCGGGCCAGTCTGCTTCAGCAAATTGACAATCGCCCGCCTGGTGCGAACAGATTTTTTGGGCTCGTCCTGATTCAATCCATCCCTATTCTGTTCAGCCATGTGCCGATCTAGTCCCGTTCAATCATCATTGCAAAATGCTGCTACAGATCATTCTGCCTCATTCGCCCCAATTCCGGTTTTGCCGCAAATGCTGCCCTGCGGGTACGGCTGCTCTAGGTTAGCTGGCCTAGGGTTACGGCTGGCCTAGGGTGCCCGACAGCAAGGTGAGATTATAGGGGGGCTGGGTGATGGCCTGGGCGTAGGCGGGGGTGAGGTAGGCCCGGTCGGCCTCGGCTTGGGTGATATAGACCCGAAAGAAAGCCAGACTGAGGGCGTTCTGGTAGTCGTGGGCGATCTGCTTCAGGGTTTCCCAGGGAGTGCTGCTGCCGGTGAAGCGGCTGAGGGCATCGTAGGTGACGCGGGCATGGGGCAGACCCTGGGTGATGGCCAGATAGTGGTCTGGGTGGGGGTGGGCTAATGCATCAGGCGAATCGGAGGCTGGCGGGTTAAGGGCGGCGAAGGCAGGCAGTTGCTCTATCACCAGGGGCGTCAGGATATCCAGATCCGTTACCTGCCACAGGAGCGGGATCGTCACCTGGGCCAGGTTGGGGCCAAACAGACTCTTGCCAAACGGCACAAACAGAAAAGCGGCGGCGATCCGGTCGTCCTTCAAGGACTGGTCGAGCGTCTGGGCGGGCAGTTCTAGGGCGCGGCATTGGTAGAGCAGGGAAATATTGACCAGGCCCAGCTCGGTCTGGCAGTCGGTTTTGAGAAAGTCTGGGTTGAGCGTCGCTCCGGCCAGCGACAGGGCGGTGCTGCCGCCAAACGAATAGCCAAACATGCCCACCCGCTCCAGGTTGAGCCGCTGGCCCAGCTCGGTCTGGTTGAGCCGCTCCAAT
>JBJTUI010000147.1:0-2915 GCA_046080625.1 Elainella sp.
CAGTTGACCATAGAGGAGGGTAGAGTTTGACATGAGCTATAGCTGTTGTGTGATAACTTTAGCTTCTCATGTCACTCTGCCTTTTAGAGCGAATCCTTCTCTAGGGCGCTTTTCAGCCATTTCTGTCAGGCAAGCAGGCCGCCACGTCCTAAGCTTTTCTTCCCCACCACCACAAGCAAGGAAAAGCCATGAGTACAGAGTTCAACGAACTGCTGCCCGATTCGCATGCCGAAAAAGCGCAGATTTGGATTATTGGGACGAAGTAACAGGTGCAGCACACGATCAACGAGTTCTGCGTGAAACAGATTGCGAACGACCGGGTGAAGTTCACGCCGATTGTGCCTGCGCCGTTTGCCACGGGCAAATACATGAGTGTGCTGGTGCGCTAGGAGAGGGTCTGGCCTGCCTGATCTGCCCAGCAAAAACCCGGCCTTTTTGCCGGGTCTAGCCCAATGCTTTGAATTTGCGCAAGCCCTTGGGTTCAAAGGGGAGCGTTACAGGCCTAAATTCGCATCTTGCGGGGCCGTGGTGGGGTCAACGCCCATGGGGGCTACGATATCGCGGAACAGGGTGATTTGCTGTTCAAAGTCGAGCCCTTTGATCTGGGTAAACAGCGCGTCGGCTTCGCTGCTGAGCTGATAATCGGCAGGCATTGGGATAATGGTGCCCTGATCCATGCCCTGGGCCAGGTAGTACCAGAACAGCAGTTTGGTGGTGTCGCTCAGCGCCCCATACTGGCGGGTCAGCAGGGTGTTTTGCTTGTAAATCAAATTGCGCTGGAGCTGGAGCTGTTCTTCCTGGGAGAGTTCCTTCACCTGGTTGAACAGACCTTCAGCAATTTCAGGGGAAACCGTGCTAGCTGCCGGAGCCGCAGGCGTGACCGAGTTGCCCATTTCTTTGTAGATGAAATAGAACAGGGCCAGCTGCTGGTCGGCCTCTAGAGCTTGAAAGGCGGTAAGCAGTTCCGTAGCGGTATTGGAGGACGTGTAGGTCATAGCGCATTCCTGAAATCGACCCCTGCACTCTAGCAACTGTAACATTCGCTTCAAACTCACTAAAGAGAGAGGTCTGTTGTCCCTCGCAGGAGAGAGACCGATCAATCGCCCTTGCCCGCCAGCAGGTCGCGCAGCCGTTCGGCCAGCAGGGTGTAGCGGTGCTGATTTTTGGTTTGGTTGACAGCAAAGCCAATCGCCTTCTGGGGGCCAACGAAAATCGCCAGCTGTTTAGCGCGGGTGAGGCCAGTGTAGATCAGATTGCGGGAAAGCAACATGAAATGCTGCATGTAGATTGGCAAGACCACAACCGGATATTCACTGCCCTGGCTTTTGTGAATGCTGACAGCCCAGGCTAACTCAATTTCGTTCAAATCCGCATAGTCATAGCTAACGAATCGTTCGGCGAACCGCACGGTGATTTCTTGTTCATCCAGATCGATCGCGTCAATCGTACCGACATCGCCGTTGAACACTTCGCGGTTGTAGTCGTTCACCTGTTGAATCACCCGGTCGCCCTGACGCAAAGCGCGTCCGCCGCGAACCAGCTGGGTTTTGTGAGCCGAGGGCGGGTTGAGTAGGTCTTGCAGCACCAAGTTCAGATTGCGGGTACCAATTTCGCCGCGCGTCATCGGGCAGAGCACCTGCACCGCCTGCACCGGGTCAAATCCCAGCCCTGGAATCAAATCGCTGACTAGATCCTGGATCGCCTGGATGCCTTCCTGGGGCTGGGGGGCGTTGAACCAGAGGCAGTCGGACTGGGGGGCACTGCTGACCGGGGCGAGCTGGGGCCGCTGGCCTTGGTTGATCCGGTGGGCGTTGCGGACGATCTGGCTGGTCTGGGCCTGTCGAAACACTTCGGTCAAGCGAATCACCGGCACCTGACCAGAATGGATCAGGTCGGCTAGCACATTGCCAGGGCCAACGCTGGGCAACTGGTCGATGTCGCCCACCAGCAGCAGCTGGGCCTTCAGATCCAGCGCCTTGACCAGCGAATGGGCCAGAAATAGATCCAGCATCGAGGATTCGTCGATCACCACGGCCTCTGCCGGAATCGGGTTGTCGGGATCGCGCTTGAACTTGAACGTGCTCGGATCGAATTCCAGCAGCCGATGCACGGTTTTGGCTTCCTGGCGAGTCATTTCTGCCAGGCGCTGGGCGGCTCGTCCGGTGGGGGAAGCCAGGGCAATCGATTTGCCCATCGCCTTCCAGAGGGCAACAATCGTCCGGGTACAAAAGGTTTTGCCCGTCCCCGGCCCGCCTGTCAATACCAGGACGCGCTGGGAGGACGCCATTTCTACCGCCTGCCGCTGCTGGGCCGAGAGCTGCATCCCCGTGGTGGCGACAAACCGGTCGATCCAGCGCTGGACGCGCGGCAAATCTACGGTCAAAGGCTCGCTCAGCAGCAGGGCCAGCCGTTCGGCCAGCTTGAACTCGGCCCCGTAGAAGGGCGGATGGTAGCAGATCAGGTCTGCCGGCGGCGGGTCGGCCAGCAGGTCGGCCTTGGTCTGACCCTGCATCACCAGCTCGCCGTCCAGGGCCATTTGGGTAGTCAGGGCTAAGAGCTGGGCCGCTTCGGGCTGGTGGGTTTCAATCGTCAGGCGCTTGACGGTGCGTTCGACTAGCTCGGGCTGGGGCAAATAGCAGTGGCCCTCTTCGGCAGCTTCCTGCAAAACATGCAGCAGGCCGCTGCGGTAGCGGTATTCCGAGCCCGGATCGATACCCAGATTGCGGGCAATCGCGTCTGCCGTGACAAAGCCGATGCCGTAGACCTCTGCTGCTAGCTGGTAGGGGTTGCGGGTGACGGTTTCAATCGACTGATCGCCATACTGCTTGTAGATCTTGACGGCATAGGTGGTGGACACGCCGTGGCTCTGCAAAAACAGCATGACTTCCTTGATTGCCTTCTGTTCGGCCCAGGCC
>JBJTUI010000148.1:0-4458 GCA_046080625.1 Elainella sp.
CCCGGATCGTTGAGCGTGTCGCGGGCCGCCCGAATCTCTGGACTGTGCCACTGGCCCAGCTCTTGACGCAGGTCTTTGCAGGTTTCGGTGAACTGGGAGCTGTTGAGGCCAAACCGACACCATTCTTCGATGATCCGCAGACCTTCGCGGGCGCGGTCGAGGTTGGCGTCCAGAATCCGATATACCGTGGCCTGGGGCAGTCCTGTCGAGTCAGCGGTGTAGGTCATGCGTCGCGAAGGTTGAGAGGGCGAGGAAGGCTGAGCCGAGGTGGGGCCAGACGGGGTAGAGCTAGACGGCGTAGAGCTAGACGGGGTAGAGCCAGAAGAGATAGCACCAGACGAAGCGGAAGACGGCAGAGAATAGGCGGGAATTGGAGCCGAGGGCTGGACGGATTGGGTCGGCTGGCTAACCGCATAACGGGTGTGATCCTCGGCCTGAACCGAGCAATTCAGGGAATCCAGGGAGTCTGAAACAGAGACCGACACTGGGGCGGATGCGACGGAGGCAACGGGCTTGCGCAGGCGATCTAGGAGGTGCATATGTTTTCCCATGCTATGTTAACAAGCTGCCAAGCGGTGAATTGGGTTCGGGCAGCTTTAATCTCAAAAAATTTAATTCCAATTGTCTCCATCGGAGAAAAATCAGGCAAAATTTAATAAATCAATTTCTTGATGAACGCTACATAAAGAGGCGAGGCGGCCAAAACCCGACTTTAACTCTACATCTAGCGTTTATACAGCAGCGATAGTACGGCAACTGCCGCTCAGGAGATTTGCTCATGCCTTATTCCCTGCCTGGTTCTTTCACCTCTGGCTCTTTGGCCCACGGTGCCAAATCCCACTTCCTGCGTCGCTTCAACACTCCATGTTCTGGCAGCCCTCAAGACAGCACTGCGGCTTTCAGCTCCACCGAGACGATGGCGATCTGGAAAGGCAAACTGCTGATTCTGGCGATGGGGATGTCGGCAGTAGTGCTGCTAGTCGATCGCAACGCCCGCGCCATGGCCCAGAACCGTCCTGCCCTGCGCGACACCACCGAACTGGCCCAGCGTCCACCCGCCGCTGAACCCCAGCAGGTGCTCTGGGTAGATTCCCAAACCGGCAATGACGCCCAGGCCGACGGCAGCGAGCAGTCCCCCTTCCGCACGATCACGCGAGCCCTGCAGGCTGCCCAGCCCAATACGGTGATTCAGCTAGCTCCGGGCACCTACAGCACCGACAGCGGCGAACTGTTTCCGCTGGCTCTGAAGGCGGGCGTCACCATTCAGGGCAACCCGGATGAGCTAGGCCACGGTACGGTGATTCGCGGCGGCGGCGACTATTCCAGCAGCAGCCAGGGCCGACAAAACGTGACGCTGGTGGGAGCCAGCCAGTCAGCGCTGATGGGCGTCACCGTCACAAACCCGACCGTGCGCGGCCATGGCCTCTGGGTCGAAGCAGGCAACCCAACCATTCGCAGCAATACCTTTATCAGCAGCACCAATGCTGGACTATTCAGCACTGGCAGCAGCGCCCCGATCGTCCAGGGCAATTTGTTTGTTCTGAACCGGGTCAGCGGAGTCGTGGTAGCGGGCTATGCCCAGCCCCAGCTGATCGAGAACGTGTTCCAGCGGACGGGTGCAGGAATTGCGGTAGGCGAAAACGCGGCTCCTCAAATTGTCGGCAACCGAATCAGCCAAAACCGGGACGGGATTGTGGTGCAGGGCGAGAGCCAGCCGATTTTGCGCAACAATACGATTGAAGACAGCGAGCGGGATGGACTTGTGGTAATCGCTCAAGCCCAGCCCAACCTGGGAACAGCCCAAGAGCCGGGACAGAACAGCTTTTATAACAACCGCCAGCACGACATTGATGCCCTAGCCACCACCCAGACCCTACCGGCCTTTGGCAACCAGTTGGCCAGCAGCCGTATCGCCGGACAGGTGGATTTGACCGGGCGGGCTCCGCTGGTCAGCGTCACCACCGTGGCTTCTGCCGCCGATCGCCTGCCCGCAACTCGCGTCTCTCGGATTACCGCTGTGCCTACCTTCCAGCCAATCTCGAGTCCGGCAGCCAGCTCAACATCCCCGACAGCCGCCCCGACCAATCCGGGATTTACAACTTCCCACCCGGCCCAGCGGTCGCTCGCTACTCGAACTCTGCCCAAACGACAGCCCGCCCTGATCGCCAGTCTGCCGCCCGCTGATTCGACGACCAACTTGATGCCTGTCAGCCTGGCTCCTGGGAATTTGGCTTCTGCAAACCTGGCTTCTGCAAATCTGGCTTCTGCAAATCTGACTTCCGTAAATTCGTCTCCCGTAAGCCTGACTCCCGCCAACCCAGCTCCTGCCAACCGGCTACCGTCAAGCCTACAGCCCTCAAGCCCTGCACCCCAAAATTCCCAGGCGGCTGGAAAGATTGACAGACTGCTGGCCGAACTGCGGCAGATGCGCCAGACCATGGCGACCGCTTCCCCAAACCGCACGGTCAGCCAAGCGCCTAGCCAGTCTGCTTTTTCGTCCCGCCAGTCGGGCCAGCCTGTGGCCCGATCCATTGCCATCCCGGTGCCGCCGCCCGAATCGACCCGACCCGTATCTTCCCAGACTGTATCTTCCCGGACCGTATCTTCTCGGACTGCATCGCCCCAGACGGTAGCCAGAGCGATTCCGATTCCCGTTCCGACCCCCGAGTCGGCCTCAAACACTGGACCTGATCCAGTCTTAAATAGCGTTGTGGTGCGGGCCGTGGCCAGCCTGCCCCGCCAGGATTTCTCTGGTCTGTCGGCTCCGGTGTTGGGCGGTTCACCGATTTCGGTTCCGGCCCCGGCTGCGCCTGCTGTTGCATCTCGGCCTGCGGCTCCTGTTCTGGTAGCTGTGGCTAACCCAACCTCTGCCCCGGCCACATCTGCTTCGGCCACATCTGCTTCGGCCACATCTGTCTCGGCCACATCTGCCCCGGTCAGCGGTGCAGCCAGATCAACTCGCCCCAACAACCTGCTGCCCGTGCCCTCCGACACAATTCCACTGGGCAACACGGGCGATCTGCCCAAAGTCAGTCTGGCCAACCTCGATCCTGCGGCAGCAAGCAACCCCAGTTTGCCGCTCCAGTATCGGGTGCTGGTGGCTGCCGAGGATGAACAGGCCCAGTCTCTAGTGGAATCCCTGGTGCCAGAGGCATTTGCCGTATCGCTCAACGGCCAAACCCTGATGCAGATCGGAGCCTTCAGCAGCTACGACAACGCCCAGGAGGCTTTGACCCTCTTGAGCCAGAATGGACTTAGGGGTATGATCCAGTCTATCGACTAGTGTGGCGGCAATTGGCGACCTTGGGTTCGCCTCCCCTCCAGCGCAGGCCGCACAATCAGGGGCATGATTCACTCTTCATTTCATAGTCTGATCAGTAGATTGATCAGCAAATTGACCAGCCGGTTTGGGGCGTTAAACTGTCAGCTTGGCGGTAGGTCACTATGGCGCTGAGCAAGGACGGATTAGATCGGTATCCGGTGCGGCGGCAAAGCTACAGCGCCCTCAGCAGTAGCTTCATGTTCCTGTGCTTTGTGACAGCAGCGCTTTTGATCGCAGTGCAAAGCCTCGCGGGGTTCTCCCAGCGCTCGGCCAACCAGCAGTCTGCCAACCAAACCAATCCGGAGCAATCTGCAAATCAGCAATCTGCAACTCAATTTGCAAACCGCTCCGAGTTGGCCAACACCCCGCAGATTAGACCGGCCAACTCCTCCCAACTGCCATCCCTGATCATCACATCCCAGATCGCCTCCCAACCGGCAACCGCACCGCCCTCTGCTCAAGATGTAGCCGCTGTCCCGGTTCTACGTCCTGGCCTAGCCGAGATTCTATCGGCCTCGCTCCAGCCCGTGGCCGTGGTCTACCAGCCGCGATTGGTCGTGAGCCTGAGCACCCGCCAAGTGACGCTCTACCAGAACGATCTGCCACAGATCAGCTACCCGATCGCCGTGGGTCGCGAGGGTTGGGAAACGCCAACTGGCAGCTTTCAGATTTTGAATTTGCGCGAAAATCCAGCCTGGCGCAACCCAATTACCGGCGAAGTGGTGGCCGAACCAGCCGACAATCCGCTGGGCTCGCGCTGGATTGGCTTCTGGAGCGACGGCAAACACCAGATTGGCTTCCACGGCACCAACCAGGACGAGTTGATCGGTCAGGCGGTGTCGCACGGCTGCATTCGGATGCGCGATGCCGATATTCAGGCTCTATTTACCCAGGTAGCGGTAGGGACGCCGGTGATTGTGGAGCCTTGAGCCTGATTCAGTAGGTTCGCGGGATTACGGTTTTCCCTCTCGGGCGGTGGTTTTGCGCAGCTTGGTAACGCGATAGACTAGAAGAGTCAAAGTTCTGTAACATTTGGTTAACTTCAGCGGGTTGCCGCAGGCGTTGCTGCGCTGTCGCGATAGCCCCCGAACTCAGCCAGAACCGGTCTTTTAGATCAGATTGGATAGGCGAGATAT
>JBJTUI010000149.1:0-8541 GCA_046080625.1 Elainella sp.
GCAGCAGGCGGGCTATGGGGCTGGCCCGGTCCTGTCCCTGCCGGAGGCTCCGCCGCTCCAGCTGATCGATGTCCGCGAACCCGAGGAGGTTGCGACCGCTGCGATCAATGGGTTTGTCAACCTGCCCCTGAGTCAGTTTGCCAGCTGGGCCGACCAGATCCAGTCCCGGTTTGACCCCGAGGTCGAGACGCTGGTGCTCTGCCACCACGGCATGCGTTCGGCCCAGATGTGTCAGTGGCTACAGGCCCAGGGGTTCACCCAGGTTAAAAACATCGTAGGGGGAATTGATGCCTACGCCCTGGAGGTCGATCCGTCGGTGCCGCTCTATTAGCAGGCCAGCGGCTTTTACAAGCTTCAGCTAGTTCCTGGGGCAGAGACAGCGCCTAACGCTCTGGAGGCTGGCTCACTGGCTTTAGCTGGTTCGCTGGCTTTAACGATCTGGCTTCAACTGTGATTAACTCATTTGCAACTCGCTTTTTCTTATGTCCACGCCACTTAAACTGAGTCCCCGTCAACAGCAGGTTCTGGGGGCGACGGTGCGCCACTACATTGCTACGGCCCGGCCAGTTGGCTCGGAAGCGCTGGTGGAAGGCTTTAACCCCAGGGT
Organism: Elainella sp.; assembly: GCA_046080625.1. Lineage (GTDB taxonomy): Bacteria > Cyanobacteriota > Cyanobacteriia > Elainellales > Elainellaceae > Elainella. Next base: position 608 of record JBJTUI010000149.1, read on the forward strand.
GAGTCCGGCTACGATCCGGAACGCCATGGGCTATCTGGAAAAGTCGGGCCTGCTCTACCAACCCCACACCTCGGCGGGCCGGATTCCGTCTGATTCGGGCTACCGGATCTATGTCGATCAGCTGGTGACGCCCTCGGATGCCGTGGCCCGACAGGTGGAACAAGCCCTTTCAGATCAGCTGAGCTGGGAAGCCATGAGCATGGAGGCGCTGCTGCGCGACGCGGCCCAGATTCTCTCGGCCCTCAGCGGCTACATTGCTCTGATCACGATTCCCCAGACCAGTCAGGCCCAGCTGCGCCACCTCCAACTCGTGCAGCTCGACCCCAACCGGGCAATGCTGATTGTGGTGCTCGACTCCTACGAAACCCAGTCCATCCTGATCGATCTGCTCCAACCAGAAGCGGAGCCAATCGAGGCCGAACGGCTGGACCGGGAGCTGCAAATTCTCTCTAACTTTCTTACCAACCAGCTGCGGGGCCGCACCCTGACTGAAATCGCCACCCTGGACTGGAGCGAGCTGGGCCGCGAGTTTGAGCGCTATGGCGATCTACTGCGCACTTCGGTGGCCGAACTCCAGCGCCGCAGCCAGCTCTCTCTTTCGACCCAGATTTTGATCAACGGCGTGGCGGAAGTGCTGCGTCGCCATCCCGAATTTTTGGAGGTGCAGCAGGTGCAGACGCTGATTCAACTGCTGGAGTCGGAGCCGGATCAGCTCTGGTCTCTGATTTTTGACACCTCCGATCTGAGCGGCAGGCGCGTCACGGTGCGGATTGGGGCCGAAAATCCGCTAGAGCCGATCCAGTCCTGTGCGCTGGTGTCGGCCACCTATCAGCGGGGCTCGGTGCCGGTGGGCAGTGTGGGCATGCTGGGGCCGACCCGCATGGTCTACGAGAACGCGATTGCCATGGTGGAAGCGGCGGCCAACTATCTTTCGGAGGCCTTGAGCCAGGAGAAGGGCTGAGGGCGGCTGATTAGAGGGCTGGGACGGGTGTAAGGCTGGCAGGGATGGCTCCAGTGGCCCACGCAATGCGGTAGGCTAGAAACTTGAGCGCTGCGCTCGTTTGTTCACGCTAACTCTCTTTCATCCGAGTCAAACCGCCATGTCTGAGCCTTCTCCCTCTCCAGAGACGCTAGCGGCCTCAGCTGCCGACTCGCCCGCCGACTTTCCCGCAAACTCACAACAGGTCACCGACCCATCTGCCGGGACTGCTGACTCAGCCGATGCCCGCAGCGCCAAAGCTCGCCAGCTTTTGGGCATGAAAGGTGCTCAGGCGGGTGAAACCTCGATCTGGAAAATTCGCCTACAGCTGATGAAGCCGATCACCTGGATTCCCCTGATCTGGGGCGTGGTCTGTGGTGCAGCTTCGTCGGGTCAGTTCACCTGGACGCTGGAAAACGTGCTGATTTCGGCGGCCTGTATGCTACTGTCGGGGCCGCTGATGACTGGCTACACCCAGACCCTGAACGACTTTTACGACCGCGAGATCGACGCAATCAATGAGCCCTACCGCCCAATTCCCTCTGGGGCAATTTCGATTCCGCAGGTGGTGACTCAGATTCTGGTGCTGCTAGGAGCAGGCTGGGCGATTGCCTTTGGTCTGGATCGCTGGGCGGGCCATGAATTCCCGACGATTACCCTGCTGGCGATTGGCGGGGCGTTTCTGGCCTACATCTATTCCGCACCGCCCCTGAAGCTGAAGCAAAACGGCTGGGCGGGCAACTATGCCCTGGGCGCGAGCTATATCGCCCTGCCCTGGTGGACGGGGCACGCCCTGTTTGGCGACCTCAACTGGACGGTGGTAATTCTCACCCTGTTCTATAGTCTGGCCGGGCTGGGAATTGCTGTGGTCAACGACTTCAAGAGCGTCGAAGGCGACCGGCAGCTGGGTCTGAAATCCCTGCCCGTGATGTTCGGCATCACGACAGCGGCCTGGATTTGCGTGCTGATGATCGATGTGTTTCAGTCGGGCATGGCGGCCTATCTAATCGGAGTGGGCCAAAACCTCTATGCGGTACTGCTGATTCTGCTGATCATCCCCCAAATCACCTTCCAGGATATGTATTTCCTGCGCGACCCGCTCAAGAACGATGTCAAATATCAGGCCAGCGCCCAGCCGTTTCTGGTGCTGGGAATGCTGGTGACGGCCCTGGCTCTGGGTCATGCGGGCTAGCTGCTGAACTGAAGGCTGATCTGGGGCTGATCTGGGGGCCATAGACCGGGGGCGGTGTCTGCCGGTCGCTGGGCATCTTCCAAAAACTGATGCCAAAACCAAACGCCAAAACCTGAGGGAGCGTGTCACCTTCTTGAGAGAAAAACCATGCATACGTGTCAATGGCTTTCGTCGATAACGGAAAAATCAGGCTTTCCTTTTTTCTCTGTAGAAGGTGACACGCTCCCAAAACCTGACGCCAAGAATCGACTTTTAGTTGCGTTTTGTGGTAAAACAGTCTAACTTTGGATGAAGTTATATCAAGCTTGAGCTGGTACCGAACCGTTTGGATAGGCTCCCTGTTAAAGAGTAGGTTTTGCCCGAAGATAACCGCGATTCAATTGATTCAGTTCTGCATTCATTGACCTGCGTTTCCTCCTGTTTAGATGATGTTTCGAGTCATACTTTGTCGTTTCGATCTGTCGAGCTAGCTATTCAGAACCCAGACAAATATTAGTCAGGAAGATGTAATAGTGAGGAAGCCGATAGCCCGAAGAAGGTATCAGTCACAGGGTGACAGTCACAAGGTAACCGTCAGATAAGAGCGCGGTCAGACTGGACTTAGGTTGATTTGGATTAGGTCGATCTCAGTCCGATGCATGAACATCAAACGGGGCGGTTTTTCCAGCCATGTCTTGAGTTGGAGCCTTGAATTTTGGCGCAACAAGTTGAATTTGAGCCAGTTTGTCAATCGAATCGACCTCAACAAGTAGTATGCTTAACGGGGTCCGCAAATTTGGCTCATAGGGTTTGTGAGGAATTGCAGTGACAGACTTTTTGACCAAACTGAAGTCAATCTCTAAGTCAAATCGAGATCCGGCTTCAAATTCGGTTTCTCCCGCTTCTGGCGCACCCGAACGGCCTCTGGCTGACGGTCAGGCCAAGCGGACTCGTCCTAACTGGCAGACAAAATTGACTAAAATGCTGCCACCGGACCTCTGGCCCCCTGCTCAGCCGCCAGCCGGGCTCCGGCCCCTCTACCAGCGCTGGTGGGCCTGGGGACTGGTGGGAGTCGGCCTGGGGGTTGGCGGCGCAACCGTGGCAGGGCTGACGACTCTGGAAGCGGTCAGACGCGAGCTGCCCAATACTTCTTCCGCCCTCAGCTATGTGCGCACCGGGTCTTTGACAATCAAGGCCGAAGACGGCACGGTTTTGCAGCAAATTGGTCCGGCAACTCGCGAGAAAGTGGTTCTCAACGCCATGCCGAAGCTGCTGCCCGAAGCCTTTATCGCCTCGGAAGATCGGGACTTTTATCAGCATGGCGGCATCGACTACGACGCGGTGGTGCGGGCGGGCCTGCGCAACCTGCTGGCGCGGGATGTGGTCGAGGGCGGCAGTACGATTACCCAGCAGCTGGCCCGGATTGTGTTTTTGGGACAGGAGCGCAGCCTGGGTCGTAAGGTGCGGGAAGCCCTGCTGGCCCAGAAAATGGAGGCCGAGCTGACCAAACAGCAGATTCTGGAGCGCTATCTCAATCTGGTCTATTTGGGTTCAGGTGCCTATGGGGTGGCGGATGCCGCCTGGATCTACTTCAGCAAGACCGTCGATCAGCTCAGCCTGGGTGAAATGGCGATGATCGCAGGGATGGCTCCGGCCCCCAGCGACTACTCACCCCTGATCAACCCCGATCTGGCCCGCCAGCGCCGTAATATTGTGCTGGAGCGGATGGCCTACGTGGGGGCAATTAGCAACGCCGAACGGGATGCGGCCCAGGCCGAGCCGATTGCCGTGAAGCCAGGAGCCCAGAAATATGTTCAGAGCGAAGCGCCCTATTTCACCTCCTACGTGCAGCAGCAGCTCTCGGATCTGGTGCCAAAAGAGGAGCTGGAACTGGGTGGCCTGACGGTGGAAACGACGCTGGACCTGAAATGGCAGAAGCTGGCCCAAGAAACCGTCAACTACGCGATTGAAAACTACGGCCCTTCCGGCGATTTTGGCCAGGCGGCCCTGGTTTCCCTCGACCCGCGCACGGGCGAAATCAAGTCGCTGGTGGGTGGGGATGACTTTGAAAAGAGCCAGTTCAACCGCGCTACCCAGGCTCAGCGCCAGCCCGGCTCTACGTTTAAGGCCTTTGTCTATTCAGCGGCGATTGCGGCAGGCTTTTCGCCCTATCGCAGCTACATTGACGGCAAATACGTTGTCGATGGCTACGAGCCGCAGAACTACGGCAAAAACTACCGGGGCTCGGTGTCGCTCAAGGATGCCCTGACTTCTTCGATCAACATCGTGGCTGTGAAAACCCTGGTCGATGTTGGCTTTGAGCCGGTGGTTGAGCTGGCCAAGAAAATGGGAATCAAGTCCAGCCTGCTGCCCGCCTATTCCCTGGCGCTGGGTACCTCTGAGGTGAATCTGCTGGAGCTGACTTCGGCCTATGGCACCCTGGCCAACGAGGGCAACCATGTTGAGGCCCATGCCGTTACCCGAATCTACAACCGGTTTGGCAAGCTGATCTATCAGGCCGACTTCGACCCCGAGCGGGCCTTAGATGCCGACAGTGCTTCGATCATGACCTGGATGCTGGAGGGGGTTGTTGCCAACGGCACAGGCCGCAACGCTTACTTGCCTGACCGTCAGGTGGCTGGCAAGACCGGAACCTCTGAAAAACGCCGCGACCTCTGGTTTGTCGGCTACATTCCCCAGCTGGTGACGGGCGTCTGGCTGGGCAACGATGACAGCAGCCCCACCTGGGGTGAAAGCAGCACTGCGGCGCTGACCTGGTATAACTTCATGATCGATGCCACCGAGGATATGGCGGTGGAAGACTTCCCTGAGCTGCCCAATGTGGACAACCACGAAGGCACGATCAAGGCCGAGCCGGTTAAGCCTCGCCGCGTGTTTGCCAGCACTGACACCAATCCCAGTCGCGCCAGTTCGAATGACGATGAGGGCGAACGCTGGAGCGAAGACGACAGTGGAGGCAGCAGCTGGAGTGATTCGGGCAGCTATTCCTCGGGCTCCTCTGATTCTTCTTCGGGTGGCTCCTCCTATTCGGGCGGTAGCTCCTCCTCGGGCGGCGGTTCCTACTCGGAGCCTGAACCAGAGCCGCCTGCTGATCCAGCCCCGGCCCCAGCCGCTGTCGCTCCTGAACCTGCACCCCCGTCGCTAGAGCCGCCGATTCCCGCAGAACCGGCCCCGGCCCCCGTGGATGTGGCTCCCCCCATTGCCGAACCGCCTCCACCTCCGCCTGCGGCAGAACCTGCTCCACCGCCTGCCGCCGCTCCCGCCCAGCCCTAGATAAATCGTCCTAGGTACATGCCCTAAGTACATTAGGTTAGACTGCCGCTACCATGGATACCCGAATCTCAACTGGGTCTTTCAGAGCAGCAAGCCTGTAAATGGGCAGATTTTAGCCGGGTCAGGATACTAATCTGGAGAGATGTGGAAGCAGCAGCGCTACGATACAGTAATGAGACTGGAACATCGTAAAGTAAATACTGGGAGATGACGTAAGGATGACAACACTTCTACAGGTCGCAACTGGCGAGGGCTCCTCTTTCCCCTTCGCGTTTACAGCCGTTTATGTGGTTGGGTTTATTGCAGCCGTAACGATCGGTTCAATTGCCTGGTATAACTCCAAGCGTCCGCCGGGCTGGGAAGAAAAGGAGCGGCCTAATGTTGTTCCCGAAGTCGATGCCAGCGATCCAAAGGTTTGATCAGGCTTGAAGCTACCTGAATCAAAGACTAGCGCCTCAGACGGCACAGAGTTAGTTCCTGTGCCGTTTGGTTTAGGGGCACTGGTCTAAAAGGCTTGCCGCGATACCCCTTTGCTGCGACAGAAGTTGCCGCGACAGGAGCCTACTAGGCCAGGTGCATCTTCAGTACGGATTTGGGAGCGCGGCGCACATTGCAGCGAATCGTTTCCAGCCCGAGGCGCTGGCAGGCCTCATAGCGATGGCAGCCGGAAAACCCGTAGTATTTGCCTTCCACTTCCAGCACATCAATTGGCTCCTGGAGCCCAATCTCACGGATCGACTCCATCAGTGCCTGCACCTTAGCCTGGTCGTTCTGTCGGTACAGGGGACGGTTGATCGCCTGCAAAGGAATATCTTGAACTTTCATAGCAACTCCACGTCAGCTTGCGTGATCTGATTATATCATACTCATAACGACTATGAGTTGTAAGCTGTCAAAAGGCAGAAGTGTAGTCGCATGAACTCTGGTCAGCGCCACTAAAAAGTAGGGATGGCCATCAGCCGAGGGCCAGCGCTCAAGCCAGCTTCCCCATCTCCCCATGTCCCTACAAATACTCCTGTGGGTCCACGGGGCTTCCCGCAACGCGCACCTCAAAGTGTAGGTGTGGGCCGGTCGAGAGGCCGGTAGACCCCACGGCGGCGATCGGAGTGCCGCGCTGCACCCGCTGTCCTTCCTGTACGTAGATTTCGCTGGTGTGGCCGTAGAGGGTAGTGATGTTGTTGCCGTGATCCAGAATTACGGTTTGGCCATAGCCGCCATACCAGCCCGCAAACAGCACCTTGCCAGGAGCGGCGGCCCGAATTGGCGTACCGTAATCAGCCCCAAAATCTAGGCCACTGTGGAAGCGGGAGTAGCCCAGGATGGGATGCATGCGGTAGCCAAAGCCGCTGGTTAGCTCACCGTCACAGGGATAGCTCAACAGCCCTTTGCCGGGGCGCAGGTTGACCCCAGGTTTTTTGACGCCCAACCGCTGCTGAATCAGTAGAGCCAGGTTGTCCGAGTCTTGGGCGAGCTGTTCCTCAGCGGCCTCTAGCGCTTTGTGATCCAACCGCAGTCGGTTGATCAGCGCCCGCTGCTGCTGGGCCTCCTGCTGGGACTGTTGCTTCTGGGCATAGAGCTGCTGGGTCAGCAGGGCGATTTCGTTCTTCTTGCCTTCCACTTCGCGCCGCTGTTTTTGCAGGGCATCGGCATCGGTTTTGAGGCGGGCCAAAATCTGGCGGTCGTTCTGGTAAATCCGGCTCAGCTGGTAGCGCCGGTCGAGAAAATCGTTCAGGTCTTTGCTCTGGAGCAACAGAGCCCAGCCGTAGCTGCCGCGCTGGCGCTGTAAAAACTTGAGGCGAGCCACTGTCGCCTTTTGCTGCACGCTGTAGACCTGCTCGGCCTGACTTAAGGCCCGTTCCAGCTGCTTCAACCGCTGGCTCTGCTGCTGCAAGCGCTTCTCGTTCTGGGCAATCTCAGCAGCCGTCGCCTTCACGTCGCCCTGGGCGCTGCGCAAAGTCTTCTGGGCTGACTTTTCCTGGTTGCGCAACTGCTCCTGCTTTTGGTCGATATGGGAGCGCTCGGTTTCAAGCTTGCGCTGCTGGTTCTGTAGTTCTTCTAGGGAGCCGGTGGGGCGAGGAGGGCTAGGAGACTGGGCTGAAGACTGGGCCTGAGATGGGGCCGGGGCGGGGGATGGAGTTGAAGCCAAACTGCTGGTACTGGACCAAATCTCAAAGCAGAGCAAGAGCCCGAGGACCAGCAAAACGATCCATCGCTGCCTGCTTTTGGGCAATTTGCTCTTTCTCATTTTTCTATCCCAGCCGTTTAGCATTGCTGTGCAGCCTGCGTCACTCTCATACGACCCGTCCTGACAGTTGGGAGCTAAGGGCCGATGGTGGGCGGACTCAGCTCCCTCTGACTGAACTGAGGGCAATTATGCCAAAGACTAGCAAAATCGCACCGGAAATTCTGTTTAATCCTTGCATCCGCCGAGGATTGAACCGCGACCGCAGTAGGCTGACCCCAGTGACCAGGCTGACCCACCAGAGGGCT
>JBJTUI010000150.1:0-6166 GCA_046080625.1 Elainella sp.
GAGGGCAATACGCCGCTGATTCCGGTGCCGTCGATTGCAGCCGAGATTGGACGGCAGGTGCAGGTTTGGGTGAAATATGACGGTCTCAACCCCACCGGCAGCTTTAAGGACCGGGGCATGACCATGGCGGTGTCCAAGGCCAAGGAGGCCGGGGCAGAGGTTGTGATCTGCGCCAGCACAGGCAACACCTCGGCGGCGGCGGCGGCCTATGCGCGGCGGGCCGGAATGCGGGCCTATGTGCTGATTCCCGACGGCTACGTGGCTCTGGGGAAACTGGCCCAGGCGCTGCTCTATGGGGCCGAGGTGCTGGCGATTCAGGGCAACTTCGACCGGGCGCTGGAGATCGTGCGGCAAATGGCCGATCACTACCCGGTGACGCTGGTCAACTCGGTCAACCCCTACCGACTGGAAGGCCAGAAGACCGGTGCCTTTGAAATTGTGGACGCGATGGGTACGGCTCCCGACTGGCTCTGCATCCCGGTGGGGAACGCGGGCAACATCACGGCCTACTGGATGGGCTTCTGTCAATATCACCAGGAGGGCCGCTCGGATCGGCTGCCCCAGATGATGGGCTTTCAGGCTGCTGGTGCCGCGCCGCTGGTGACGGGCCAAGCGATCGAGCATCCGGAAACCCTGGCTACGGCAATCCGGATTGGCAATCCAGCCAGCTGGGATAAGGCGGTGGCGGTGAAAGAAGCCAGCCAGGGCCAGTTCAATGCGGTGACCGACGAAGAAATTCTGCATGCCTACCGGCTGCTGGCGGCCCAGGAGGGGATTTTCTGTGAGCCAGCCAGCGCGGCTTCCGTGGCGGGTCTACTAAAGGTGAAGGACCAGGTGCCCACGGGCGCAAAGGTGGTCTGTGTGCTCACGGGCAACGGTTTGAAGGACCCGGATACAGCAATCAAACATTGTCAGAATCAGTTCAAGACCGGAATTGCGGCAGATCAGGCTGCGGTCGCCCGGGTGATGGGGTTCTAGGCTGTTCCGGAGGCTCGGGCGGCGCTGGCCGCAGGGGCACCACCTTGGGCCGGGAGTCTACCATCTGGCCCACTCTTGCTTTGGTGAGCAGCTCCATCGTGTCGCCCAGAGCGGTAGTCAAATCTTGACGGGTTTGGCTATGGGCCTGCTGCTCTTCTTCTAGGGCCTGGGTCAGCTGGTCCCGTTCGGCCAGGGCCTGCATCAGCTGGAGCTGAAGTTCTTCGATCGATTGGGTCTGCTCAACCTGGGCTCGCAGGATCTCGGGGTAGCGATTTGCATCCGGGCTGGGACGCTGGAGGGCGGCTAGTTCCTGTTTGAGCGCGTCCATCGCCTCACGGGCCGCCATTGCTTCACTGCGCCGCTGCCTAGCCTCAGTTTCATAGAGGCCGCGCCAGTTGGCAGCACTGCTGTGGGCCTGATCGCGCTCCTGCTGCACTTCAGCCAGCTTTTGCTGCAAGCCGCGAATTTCGCCCAGCCATTGCTGGACATCCTCACCTTTTTCTTGCGCTTTTTCTTGCGCCTTTTCCTGTGCCCGATCTTGCGACATCGTCATGCCCCTACACAGCCCATACTGCTAGCAAAGTTTAGAACAAAATTCGGGTGACGACATCGGGAGCCGGTAAAACAATCATCACCAGAATTGCCAGCGCTATTAGACCTATGAAATCTCGCTTGCCGTCCAGCTCGCTGACATCGTTCAGGGCCGGTTCGTCAATCACCGGCATCAAAAACAGCAGCACCGCCCAGAGCAGGAATTCCTGCTGAACAAACGACAAACCCAGGACCAGCAGTCGGGCGATTTGGCCAATGGTGACGGCGCGGCGCTGACCAAACATGGCATGCACAATGTGGCCGCCGTCTAGCTGCCCGACCGGCATCAGATTCAGGGCCGTAATCACCAGCCCTAAACAGCCAGCCACCGCGACCGGATGCAGCTTCAGAGCGCTTGTTGCCGTCAGGGTATCACCCAGAGCCAGCTTGCTGAGCAGGGCCAGCAGCAGGGAGGCCGTAGGTTTAAACGCCTCGAAGTTGAGCAGGCTGGCTTCTGGGGTCAGGGGAGTCAGGGTGGAGTGGGCCAGCCCCCAGAGCAGGATGGGCACGGTGACAATAAAGCCAGCCAGCGGACCCGCCAGCCCCACGTCAAATAAAGCCTTGCGGTTGGGCACATGGGATCGCATCTGGATAAATGCGCCAAAGGTGCCAAACGGGAAAATCAGGGCGGGCGGCACCGGAATGAAGTAGGGCAGGGTAGCTCGCAGGCGGTAGCGACGGGCCGTGAGGTAGTGGCCCAGTTCGTGAACCCCTAGAATCGTCAGCAGAGCCAGGGCGTAGGGCAGGCCGCTGCCCAGGGCGGCCAGGTCAGGCGGGGGTTGGAGTCCCGGATTGGCCAGCAGGGCTCCGGCCAGGGTTGTGGTCAGCAGGGTGGCCAGCAGCAGCACCAGCGCTACAACCGGGCGCGTCACGGGTGCTTCCGAGGCCGAGTTATCTACCGCCTTGGCGTGGGGGTTAGGCACCAGCGCAAAGAAGGGTTTACCGCCTACGCCTTCCTGGAACACCAGCAGAAACCGGTCGCCGAAATGGGTCTGCACGTTTTCCTGGACAGTTTTGTAGGCCAGATCCGGCGAGGCCCGCAGCTGGCCCCGGCAGATCAACGCCTGGGGCTTGTGCTCAATGTTTTGCAAATAGTAGACCGTCCAGGGGAAGCAGTTTTGCAACTCTGCCTCTTCCTCGCGGCTCATCGGGACCAGGGCGGGGCGTTTAGCCATTGCAACCGCCATGTCCTCATCTGGCTGCGGCTGGGCTTCAACCGCCTTAGCCTGGGGCTGGGGCTGGGCCGGACGCCCCCGCTGCACCAGCATCAGATAGAGCACCGAGCTAACCACAAATGGCCCAATCAGCAGCAGCAGCGGAATGCGCTGGCTGTCTTGATTAAAAATTGCCCAAGCCGTCCAGACGAAAGCAGGCATCATCATCACCAACCACAGCAGCCAGACGGGGGTTTTGGTGACATTTACCACGCTTCGCCGCACAATGAAGTAGGTGAAGATTCCGAGCAGAAGCAGCCAAACCAAAATCATGCTGTGGATCTCAAATGCAATCAGCCTAGGCGTACATAAAAGCGCTCAACCTCCAGCATAGCGCTTCCAACCAGTTGCAGAACTTTTCTGCTGAGTTTTCGACCTAATGGGTGCTAAAATCTGCCCCTGGTCGTTGCCCACTGCCCCATTGGGTCACTCCTAGGAGCACTCCTATCGGTTCCCATGAATCCAACTGCACCCCAATCCAGCCCTGAACTCAACCCTCAGCCTAATCCTGCGGCTGCTCCCACCCTGAGCCCTGCCTCCCCAACCTCAGCCTCCCTAACCTCAGCCAAACCGCCGCGCCCTGTTTTTGAAACCATTTTTGCCTTCTCCCCCAACCGTGACACCCTGGGGGGGACTGCCTACCTGATCGAAGAAGAACCGGGTAATATTTTGGTTGACTGTCCGGCCTGGAACCCGGATCACGAAGCCTTCCTGCGCGAAAAAGGCGTGCGCTGGCTGGTTCTCACCCACCGAGGCGGTATGGGGCGCGTCAAGGAAATCCAGCAGGCGCTCCAGTGTGAGGTGCTGGTACAGGAACAGGAAGCCTACCTGCTGCCTGGTTTGCCCCTGACTGTTTTTCAGCACAGCTTTCAGCTCAGTCCCGCCAGTGAGGCGTTCTGGACCAGCGGCCATTCACCTGGATCGGCCTGCCTCTACCACCGTAGCTATGGCGGCGTGCTGTTTACCGGACGCCATCTGTTGCCCAACACTCAGGGCCAGCCCGTGCCGCTGCGGATTGCCAAAACCTTCCACTGGCCCCGCCAGCTGCAAAACATCCAACAGCTGCGCGACCGCTTCACGGCAGCCACACTCAGCCATATCTGTCCCGGTGCCAACACGGGCTTTCTGCGCGGCCAGCGCTCGATCGACCGAGCCTATGACCAGCTGCTGACCCTGGACCTGGAAGCCCTGCGAGCGGTTCAACCGGGGCTGTAGCCTGCTTTCTTCCCGGCAGAAAGCGCCCTGAAACCAGATAAGATGGTCTGGGGATATCACTGAGGACATCGACTACCATGCTGAAGCGAATAGCCATCGTGCTGCTAGTAATTGTGAGTTTGAGCTTGCAGAGCTGTACTTCAGCTGCCTTGAGCCTCAAAAGCTATGTGAATACGGCCAGGGGCTACGAGTTCCTCTACCCCAACGGCTGGATTCAGGCCAAGGTCGATGACGGCCCAGATGTGGTGTTTCACGACCTGATCGAGGAAATGGAAAACATCAGCGTTGTGATCAACCCGGTGCCCGACAACAAGACGCTGCAAGACTTGGGTAGCCCTACAGATGTGGCCTATCGGCTGTCCAAAAACGCGATTGCCCCTCCCGGATCGGGGCGACAGGCCGAGCTGGTCAGCGCCGAGAGCAAGCAGGTGGGTGATCAGCTCTACTACCTGATGGAATTCGCGATTACGCTGCCCAACCAGCAGTTGCGCCACAACCTAGCCAGCGCGGTCGTCCGACGCGGTCAGCTCTTTACCTTCAATCTTTCCACCAACGAACGCCGCTGGCAGAAAACCCAGGATCTGTTCAGAACGGTCGTTAACACCTTCTCGGTCTACTAATTCGGTCTACTAATTCGGTCTACTAAGTAGATGGCCCAAATGATCCGGGAAACAGCGGGGTCTGGGGCCTCACACAGGGGACAGGCCACCTGTACCCCCCCAACTGAATCCTGGGTTGATCGGCGATTTGCTGAAGTAGGTTGGTGCGATGATTGGGTTGAATCAAACCCAGCTACCTATTGGCTTTTGAGGATCTGGCTTCGGCATGGCTAACCCAACTCTTGTGCTGGCTTCGGCTTCGCCTGCTCGTCTGCGGCTGCTGCGGGCGGCAGGGATTGAACCCCTGGTTTGTCCCAGTAACTTTGACGAGTCCCAGGTGCAGCTCAGCAACCCTCAAGATCTCGTGCAGCGGTTAGCCGAAGGCAAAGCGGCAGCGGTTGCCAGCCAGCATGCCGAGCGGTTTAGCGGCATGGTCATTCTGGGCTGCGATTCGGTGCTGGCGCTCCAGGGCGAGATCCACGGCAAGCCTGCCAATCCTGCCGAGGCGATTGCCCGCTGGCGACAGATGCGGGGCCAGACGGGGCAGCTCTACACTGGCCATGCCCTGATCGATCTGGTGCAGTGCCGCAGGCTGGTGCGCTGCCAGGTGACTGAGGTGCAGTTTGCCCTGGCTAGCGACCGGCAAATCGAGGCCTATGTGGCCAGTGGGGAACCGCTGCAATGTGCGGGCTGTTTCGCGCTGGAGGGCCGTGGCGGCCTGCTGATTGAAAAAATAGACGGCTGCCACAGCAATGTGATTGGGCTTAGCCTGCCCCTCCTAAGACAGATGCTGGCCGACCTCAACTACGACGTCATGGACTACTGGTAATTAACTTGAACCCGCTGACCAGAATAGTTTTCCTGTCAGGTTCCCTGGGGCTGCTGCCCTATTGTCGCGTTGCTTCTAATCGGCTTCCAGATCGGCTTCTAGATTGGCTCTCCACCTCGGTTCCGTTACGGGCTACATGTGAATTTGGTAAATTATTCTCTATTCAGATAGTAAATCTCTGAAAGCGAATCAATGCGCTGTCTGCGCGGCCAGCCCGCCTTCCCAGCCACAGCAAGGAGCCTACAGTGAAGTTTTGCAAGGTTTCATATCGAATAACCCCAGATCATGCTTGTATTATTTATTACTGCTGCTCAGTGTTTTCCCTGGTGCTTTATAGTGTCTTTATGAAGCACTTGAGGAGACGGGTGTTATATTGCCAGTAACGGGTCCTGCCAAGCGATCGGTGAACCTAGGCAGTTACTAACTAGGCAGTTACTAAATCGCCTAGGATTACGACGCGGTGAACGGGCCAACCTGAAGATTGCTGCTCTCCTGACTTCAAATCGCTCGCTACCCTTAACTGCGGGGTTTGATCGGCTCGTTTCCGCTGCTGTGTGTTAAATTGATCGCTCCCTTTGATCCCTCCCTACGATCCAGCTCGCTGCTTGTCGATGGTGTGATGGCAACGTTTGATAACGTTTGGTGAAAATTTTTGAAACGGGATGTGATCAAGATCAACGGTTTGATAGCTGCCAGTTCTAGTGCGGTTGCCTTAAGATTCTGTTTAAAGCGTCACTTGC
>JBJTUI010000151.1:0-14277 GCA_046080625.1 Elainella sp.
TGACATCGTCCAATTCGACGATTTGGGCCAGGTTGCAGCCCAGAAAGTTGTTCAGTTCGGCCAGCTGTAGGGCGTTGATTTGCTGAATCGCCTGTTTCAGATTGGCCTGGGAGACCGCCGGGTTCGGCCCCCCATCCGTCAGCAGCAGCTCGACCAGCCCTCGGTAGACTGGCTCCACATCATCCCGAAAGGAAAACTGCACCTCGTCGCTGACGCTGAGCAGATCGTTACGCACCGATTGCAGCGACTCAACCGCAGCTTGGTAGGCGGCCAGGGCTGCCGATTGGTTGCCCTGCTGCTTTAACAAACGACCCAGCTGCCATTCCCAGCGATAGCGGACATCGGCAGCCTGAAGCGCCTCGGCCTGGAGCAGCGCCTGCTGGGTCAACGTTTCGGCCTCGCCCCACTGGCCCGCCCGTTCATACAGTTCGCCCAGCTCACCCAGGGCGTAGGACTCGGCCCGCCGATCGCCGAGCGCTTTGGCCTGCTCGCCTGTCTGGGCCAAAAATCTGGCCAAATCTTTCAGCACAGGCTGGTCTGGAGTGACGCTGTCCTGGGCAACGGCTTTGGCCATGCTGTGGGCATAGTTGAGGCGGGCATACAGACTGGTGCGGGTCGCGGGCAGCGCCTCTAGATCGGTTCGCAGCGTCGTCATCGCCAGCGCCTCAGAGCGGCGGTTTAGCTCGATCAGCAAACTAAATTGGTTGAGTTGGGCCTGAAGGGCTGCCAGTGGAGCTGTTAGCGGGGCTGAGCGCTCGCTTGCCTGGACGGCCTGCTGATAGGTAGCCAAGGCCTGCTGAAACTGGATCTGGGCCGTCGCCCGATCGCCAATCGCAACTGCCTTATAGCCCAGCGCCCGCTCGGTGTTGCCCAGATCAAGATAGATAGCGGCCTCAGCGCCAGCGCGTTCGGATGCCTGGACTTGAGAGCTGACCTCCAGACTGGACTGCAACAGCTCTCGGGAGTCTTGTAATTTGCCAATCCGGCGCAGGGCGTTGCCCAGATCGCGCAGCCCGGTTGCCTTTAGGGCCGGATCGGCTTCCTGGTGCTGTAGATTTTCTACCTGCTCTAGCAGGGTTTCAGCCCGACTGCTAAACCCCAGGCTCTGGAAGGCTCTGGCCTGGTTGATCAGGCTAATGGTCAAACCAGTACGGTCGTCGGCCTGTTGGTAGGCTAAAGCCGCCTGCTGCCAGCTTTGCAGCGCTTGCTCGGGCTGGTTGCGATACCAATGCCAGCGCCCCTGGGTGTTGAGTAGCTTAGCCCTTGGGGCAGCGGCAGCTTTAGGATCAGCTGTTTCCAAATCCGTCAAAGCTGCTAATCCCTGCTGAACCGCCGCTTCTGCTTCATCCCAACGGCCCAACTGCTGATAGGCCAGAGCCAAACTATTCCAGATCCAGCCCTGTTGCCATGAAGAATGAGGCAGAGTCACCAGCGCCTGCTGCCAGGATTGGATCGCGGCGGCAAACTGTTCGGCTTCGTACTGGCTCAACCCCTGTTCCAGCAGGGACTGAGTTTGCTGGGGTTGGGAGATCGATGGCTCGGTAGCTATAGATCTGGTAGGCGCAGACCCGGTAGGCGCAGACCCAATAGACACCAGCGGCCAGCCCAATATAGTCAACAGGCTGACTACCAGACTCAACCCCAGCAGCAGCAGTCGTTTTGATTTAAGCCGCATAACTTGATTTAAGCTGCATAACCTTGAGCTAACTGATAGGCCAAAAACAAGAACTACGGGTTATTACCCTGTTGTAACAGAGCCTTCACTGTAAAAATACAATCTAGCAGGTAGACTTCACTGCTCATTTACGTATTAATACTGAGAAAATGCGAAACTAAGTACAGTAGACAAAGTCACGAGCTGGACCCAGCGTGATACGGCATGAGCGATCTCTGGCGAATTCAGCAACAGCGCGACCTCCTATGACAGACTCTAACCTCACACAATTGCTTAAGCACCGCCAATATGGCCTGATGGGGCTCTGTGCCAGTTTATTGAGTATTTACCTGGTCCTGGTCTGGCAAGTTGGGGATCTGACCCATCTGGGCGTCAGTGGCCTGTTTCTCCTGGCAGCCCTCACCTTGATCTGGGAGAATCACGCTAGCTACATCTATCGCCACGATCGCACCGCTACGCTGGTTGCAGCAGGGCTAATTGGCTGGATGCTGTGGCAAACGCCTCTAGTGACTCCAGAACACCATTCGCAGCTGCGGCTGTTTCCTTTTGTTTCAGGCTTGGCTGTCGCCCTAATCGCCTCGGGATTTCGCGGCCTGCGGCAATATCGTCGCGAGTTGGCCATCATGTTTTTTCTGGGTGTGCCCAGCCTCTTGTTTAAGTTGTTTGATATTTCCTGGCTAACGGCGGCAGCGGCAGAGCTCCTGCTGAAACTAGCGGGTTTCAACGCCGTGCGGCAAGATTTTTTCCTGACCCTGCCCGTCGGCACCACGGCAGTTCACGCTGGCTTCTCGGGTGTAGAAAGCATTTCCTACATGCTGGGGATCGCGGCGGTTGGTCTGACGCTCTATCCGGTGGAGCGCCTGAAGCAAATTAGCGCCCTGATGGCGGCCTGCTTGATTCCATTTGCCGTCAACAGCGCTAGAGTCGCCGTGATGGCAACCCTGGCTGCCCCGCAAGATCAGCGCGAGTTTCTCTACTGGTATGAGGGCGATGGAGCACTCATCTTTGGGGTAACTTCAATTGTTTTGTTTGCTATTTTTTACTGGCTGCTCTACCGACTAGAGATTTTTACGATTCAGAACCGTCAGCCCTTGGAGCCGCCCGACCGCCTAGGCTAAGCCTTAGGGGCTCTAGAAATCAAGACTTGCCAAGGGTGTGGCAGAGCCGTTGACCCCTGCAAAGCTTGGAACAAAGCATTCAGTAGTACAAATTTGCCAAACCCTTCCCTGGGTAGACGGCAAGCTAGAAGCAAATTTTTATAACGGTAAAGGTATAGCCACAAGATCCCAACCCCGTTATGACGATCGAAGATTTGCGCAAAAGCGACCTGATGGCCCATCTACTCGACGCTCTAGAGCAGGGCAAGGACATTGGCCACTACGGACGACTGACCTTTGCTATGGTGGCTCGCCATTTTCTCAGCGAAGCTGAGCTGGTGAACTACCTGCAAAAAGACCAGGACTTTAGCGAAACCGAGGCCAAGGCTCTGGTTGAACAAGTGCAGGGCAAGGACTACAACCCACCCAAACGCGACCGCATTCTCGACTGGCAAAGCCAGCAGGACTTCCCGATTTGTCCCAACCCGGAAGACCCAGATGCCTGCAACCTCTATCGCGATCTCCAGTTCCCAGACGAGGTCTACGAACATATCTCGCACTACCACGAGCAAAAGGTGAGCTAAACTAACAGACTTACCTGCTGGATGGGATTGCCAGAACGCCTAGAGCTCGAGTTTCGGGACGAAGTGCAGCGATTTGAGGAGGAACAGCAAATGCCTTATATCAGCAGCATTGAGCGAATTGGTCGTGAGGAAGGACGACAGGAAGAGCGCAGAGCCATGATCGAGAGCATTCTGGCCACCCGCTTTGGAGCACTGGATCAGGTTTTGGCTACGCTCGTTGAACCTTTGCTGGAGCTGCCGGTTGATGAGGCAACCCGGTTGCTGCTGTCCCAGAACAAAGAAGACCTGATTCAGCGCTTCCGTCAACCTGAATGATGTTTATGCTGTTTCCCAGAGGTATTGAAACGGCAGCAGCGTGAACCTGAAAGAAGAAGACATTCGCAGATATATCGAAGATTGGCTGAAGCAAAAGGGCATTGCGACCGAGCGCGAAGTGGCCTGCGGTAGTGGCGTGCGGGCCGATTTGGTTACATCCGACACCGTGATTGAGGTAAAAAAACAGCTCAATCGGGGCACGATTTACCAGGCCTATGGCCAGGGCGTAGCTTACCAGACCCTGCTAAAGAAACCCAAGCTGATAATTATTGGCCTCGCTCCTAGTTCAGACACCCGCTACCAGGAGGCCCAGCGGATTGCTGAAAACGTCCGCAGCGATAAGGTCGAGGTCGTGTTCATCGACAAAGACCCCAGGTGGCAGCCGGTTCATGCTGCAATTGTGGCCCAGGCCAGTTTATCGCCGGAACTGAAATCGCTCGACAAGTCACCCGACCAGCTGCCTGATAAGCTGCCCAAGTCTAAATCCAAACCGACGGTTCAGTTGCCATTTGAGGTGGCTGCGGCCAGCGCGGAGGCAGGAGCAGATCAGCCAACCGCTCAAGCTAGCAGCGCAGCAGCTGCCAAATCCGCCGAGCAGTCAGACGCCAAACCCAGCAGCCCTGGCTCAAAAGGCTCACAGGACTCAACAGATAGTGGCCCACCTGTGTTTGTTTGGAAGGACGTCTGGAAGCTGCTGCTGCTGATTCTGGTATTTCTCTGGATTCGGGCCTATATCTGGCAAACCAGCAGTCAGCAAAGTGGCCAGCCAGCTAGCCAGGACAACCAGCCGGTGCAGTTAGATGCCCAACCCCAGCCCGACCCTCCCCCTACGCCCTTCACGATTCCGTCGGTGCCCCAGAAGTAACCAAATCTCTGGATAAACTCACGGGAGCTGCTCAGCTGTGGGCTACCAGACCTGTTCCTCTGGCCTTTACCTGTGCCACAATCAGTGAACAGAATGCAGCCGGATTTGCAAGACTGATGCTGGGACGCCTGAGAGACCGCTACCAATTGATCTCAGTGCTCGGAGCCGGTGGGTTTGGCCAGACCTTTTTGGCAGAAGACCTGTTGCAGTCCCCGCCAGATCGCTGTGTCGTCAAGCAGTTCAAACCTGCCAAAACGGCAGACCAGTTTCTAGAGATTGCGCGCCGCCTGTTTGACACCGAGGTCAGAACCCTGGAGCGGCTGGGTCAACATCCGCAGATTCCTGCTTTTCGGGATTTCTTCGAGGAGGCGGGCGAGTTCTATCTGGTGCAGGAGTTTATCGAGGGCCAGTCCCTCAGCAGCGAATTCTCGGCCCGTCGCTACACCGAGGCTGAAGCCATTGCCCTGCTGCGGGATGTGCTAGAAATTTTGACCTTCGTGCATTCCGAACAGGTGATCCACCGCGACATCAAGCCGAGCAACCTGATCCGGCGGGCCACAGATGGCAAAATCGTGCTGATCGACTTCGGGGCCGTGAAGCAGATTGGCACCCAGCTGCTGTCAGAAGACGAGCAGAAGTTTACGGTCGGCATCGGCACCCAGGGCTACACGCCCAGCGAACAGCTGGCAGGCCGACCGCGCTATTGCAGCGACCTCTACGCCCTGGGCATCACGGTAGTGCAGGCTCTCACCAGCACACAGCCGACCCAGCTGCTGGCCCATCCCGAAACGGGCGATCCGGTTTGGCAGGCTGCGATCAGTCGGGGACTGCGGGCGATTCTAGAGAAAATGCTGCGCTATCACTTCAGCCAGCGCTACCAGTCGGCTACTGAAGTCCTGACTGCCCTGGATCAACTGGCCGCGATGCCGCTCGAATCTACCCTGATTCCCTCGTCCCTGGTGCTATCGCCCTCGCTGCTATACCATCCGGTCGGTGATGAAACTCTAGTAGACAGACCGGTTGCGCCTCGCCCTCCCAAACTCCTGCGGCAGGGAATTCGGGCCGTAGCTCTGGCGGCCCTCAGCGTCACTGGCCTCCTGCTGGGGTTGCGTCACCTGGGCTGGCTACAGGCTCCCGAGTTGGCCGTCTACGATCAGCTCGTGCGGCTGCGGCCCCAGCAGTCAGCTGATCCGCGTCTGCTGCTAGTCGAAATTAACGAGGCCGATCTGCAAACCCTACAGCGCGGCACGCCCTCCGACCAGGATGTGGCCACCGTGATTCGCAACCTGCTGGCCCACCAGCCCCGTGTCGTTGGCCTCGATCTACACCGCGATTTACCCCAGCAGCCGGGACAGGCCCAGCTCCAGCAGCAGCTCCAGTCGCCTAAGGTGGTCACAATCATGAAACTGGGCAACCAGCAGACCGCCTTTGACATTCCGCCCCCGGCAGGCGTACCCGAATCGCGGCTCGGCTTCAACGACTTTCCGATTGACCCGGATGGTGTTGTACGGCGCAACCTGCTCTACGGCACGGCAGGCGGCCAAACCTTCACCTCGTTTGGGCTGCGGCTGGCCCAAAAATATCTGGAGGCCGAGCAGATCCTGCCCCGTCCCAGTCCCGATCCACAGATTATGCAGCTGGGCAAGGCGGCCTTTCCGCCCCTGACGACAACCTTTGGCGGCTATGGCCAGATCGATGCGGCTGGCTATCAAATTATGTTGGACTACCGTGCGGCAGAGCGGCCCGGCCAGCAGGTGACGTTTACGCAGGTGCTCAGGGGCGACTTCGACCCGGCCTGGGTGAAAGACCGGGTCGTGTTGATTGGCACCACCGCCCTCAGCGGCAAGGATTTGTTTTATACGCCTTTCAGCAGCGGCACAGGCGATTACCTGATGCCCGGTGTGGTGATTCACGCCCAAATTGTCAGCCAAATTCTAGATGCGGCTCTGACTCGTCGCCCGCTGCTGAGCGCTTGGCCCACCTGGGTCGAATGGCTCTGGGTTGGGGGCTGGACCGTGATCGGCGGCGGTTTGGCCTGGCTGGTGCGGCATCCGCTGCTGTTGAGTGGGGCCGTTGTTGTAGGGCTGGGGCTACTGGTTGGCAGTACCTACGTTCTGTTTCTCAGCCATGTCTGGGTACCCAGCGTCACGCCCGCAATTGGGCTAATTGTCACGAGCGCGGCGGTGATGTCCTGGCGGGCCTATCGGGCCAAATAACAGCCGGATCAACTGTAGGCCAATGTCAAACCCAGAAAGCAAAACCGCGCCCCCAGCAGGACGCGGCGCGATTATTCAAACAGCTACTGAGTTCTTGGAATTAGTTCTTGAAGTTCGTCGGGCCGGTATAGCCGGAATATTGGGCTAGCTGCTGTAGCGTTTGGGTGCCCGAGTAGAGCTGACCGTTGATCTCCCAGGTGGGGTAGCCCTTGATCTGCTTGCTCTGACAGACGCCAGATTGGGAGTTAGGCCCAGCCGGATCGCATTCCACGTAGGGCATTTGGGCCACGGCCTGTTCGCCAAACAGCTTCTTCTGGTCCTGGCAGTGGGGACACCAATAGGCTCCATACATCTTGGCACCTGTGGCAGTCAGGTGTTTCGCCAAGGCGACTTCTGCTTCCCCAGACGGAATCCCAGCAGCCACCGAAGTATCGACTTTGTTCGTAGCAGTCGAAGGGTTTTGCAGGTTGTAGATTCCCAGGGTGCCAACCAGCGCCACCATGCCCATGATCAAACCGCTGAACAGGAGTTGGCCGACATCTTGCCACTCGCGGCCCACCAGCGTCAGCACCAGAATAGTTAGGGCAGTCACCGCCGAGGCCACACAGTAGTAGCAGATGCCGTTCATTCCCGACACGGCCATGAATTTGGTGGCCATGATCACCATCAGGTAGCCACTAAAGATCACCATGCCAACGGCGGCTAGAAACAGCAGCAGCCAGCTCCAGTTCTCGAGCTCGTTGCGCAGGGGCTTGTTCTTGTCGGGGTTGATCGCCAGGGGAGCGAGGGCCAGAATCGCGATGCTGGTGTAGGCGAGAAAACCAAACAGCGACAGCGGCAGGCCAAACAGCTCGGCATAGCTGCTCGACAAAACCTGATGGCAGCCGCTAGTTGGGCAGGCGGTTTCGCCACCAAAAAATTTAGTCAGGGTGAGATATCCCGTATTCAGCATCCCCAGACCTGCGGCTGCGCCAATCAGGGGACGGGACCAGCGATGAATCCAAGGGGTTGGTTTACTACGACGGCTCGTCATGCGACTTGTCCTTGTGGTGCGGCTACTCATAGGCTTTGGCTCAGCAGTTCATCAAGTTCAATAGGTTCAGGTTCAGATTGAATTCAGGGTAAACCCGGTTCGCTTCTGAATGGTCTATTGTGCCTCAAACTTTTCGAAATGAGCCTGTCCAGACTCTTAAATATTAATACCCAGCATTAATATCCAGCTAGGCCCAGCTGCTGGTAATCATGTCTCCCAGGACAGTCCCGATCAGCAGTAAGAAGCGCCTAGGAGGACGGAACCGCAACAGAAGACGGGGCGGCAGGTGTCTGCCCCTTCAAGGATAGACTGCGGCGCATGGCTTCGACAAATTGACTGACCCGGATTGGGTCAATTGGCTGCTCGATCTGGCCCCGGCGCTTCAGCGAACTGGAGACAATCACCCCATCGGCGGCCTGGATCAGTTGGGGAATGTTTTCCCAGGTGGCTCCGCTGCCGATAAACACCGGCGTACCGTTAGCCGCAGCGCTGGCCAGCTCCAGATCTTCCAGGCTAGGCGGACTGCCGGTAGCCCAACCCGATAGAATTACTCCGTCAGCCAAGCCGCGTTCAATTGTTTCCTGCACAGCCGTAGTCAGGTTGGGCGAGCCCAGGGGACGGGCATGTTTGACCAGCACGTCGGCCAAAATCTTGACATCGCTGCCCAGCTCGCGCCGATAGCGCAGCAGCTCGTGGGCCTGCCCTTCGATCAAGCCCTGGTCGGTAGCCATCACCCCAGTCAGGACATTCACGCGAATGAACTGGGCTTCGACGCAGCTAGCAATTGCCAGGGCGCTGTGGGCATCGTTGCGCAGCACGTTGAGGCCAATCGGCAATGTCACCAGATGAGTCAGCCGCTCGACCACCAGACTCATAGCGCTGACCACAGCCGGATCAACCAAAGTTTTGGCGAAGGGGGCGTCAAAAAAATTTTCGACAATGATGCCATCTACACCGCCAGACGCGAGGGCTACTGCCTCCTGCTCGGCCCGATCGATTACGGCTTTCAGACTGCCGCCCCAGCGGGGTGAAGTCGGTAGCGGCAGTAAATGCACAACCCCAATCACCGGGTTGGTTGTTTTGAAAATCTGATTCAAGTCCACTGGTTTAATCGCAATTGTCTGGACTCAGCAAGAGGCTGGAGGAAGGGCCAGCACCTGATGGCCGCGAGGCCGCTGAACTAGGCTGCTGAATTACCAGGTCAGAATCAGGGCAGATTTGGCTTTCCGCTCCTCGATTTACTCTAGCTCCTCAATTTACTCTAACAGTAATGGTGTGCCTCATGCCGCCTGCCTACGTTTCTTGCCGGGTCCAGTCTGGGCCGACCGGTTCCAAGATTATCCGTAGAATAGCGGGGTGTGGGGCTGCGCCTTTCAACTGAATCCTGGGGGGCTTGCCCCCTATTCCCTCACTCGATCTAGCGATCTATCTCCCAAACCTATCGGTACTATGTAGTTTTGTAATGCAACTCGAGCAGGCTGTGTTAAGATTGTTATAGATCGTCTTGATGCGGTTGCAGTTAACGGTGTTCGTCTGGTCAAGGCCAGATGAGAGGCAAAGAGTTAGTCCGTTGATGACGCGATCGCTACAATCTCGCTGATTAGGATACTTTGTCTCCACCTACATTCAATAACTGCATGGGCAACAAACCAACGATTGCCATCTCTCATTTAGGCTGCGAAAAGAATCGAATCGACACCGAACATATGCTGGGCCTGCTGGTTCAGGCGGGCTATGAGGTCGATTCCAACGAAGAACTGGCCGACTACGTGATTGTCAACACCTGTAGCTTTATCCAGGCGGCTCGCGAAGAATCGGTTCGCACCCTGGTTGAGCTGGCCGAAGCCAACAAGAAAGTTGTAATTACGGGCTGCATGGCTCAACACTTTCAGCAGGAGCTGCTGGACGCGATCCCGGAAGCCGTAGCCGTAGTGGGCACGGGCGACTACCACAAAATTGTGGACGTGATTCAGCGCACCCAGACGGGCGAGCGGGTACAGGAGGTGTCGCCTGAGCCGGTCTATATTGCTGACGAAACCACGCCGCGCTACCGCACGACCACCGAAGGGGTGGCCTACCTGCGGGTGGCGGAAGGCTGCGACTACCGCTGCGCTTTTTGCATCATTCCGCAGCTGCGGGGTAAACAGCGATCCCGGTCGATCGAATCGATTGTGGCCGAGGCCGAGCGGCTCGCCTCCGAAGGCGTGCAGGAGCTGATCCTGATCTCCCAGATCACGACCAACTACGGTCTAGATCTGTATGGCGAACCGAAGCTGGCTGAGCTGCTGCGGGCTCTGGGTAAGGTCGAGGTGCCCTGGATTCGGATGCACTACGCCTACCCGACTGGCCTGACGCCGAAGGTGATCGAGGCAATCCAGGAGACGCCCAACGTGTTGCCCTACCTCGATCTGCCGCTGCAACATTCCCATCCGGAAGTGCTGCGGGCCATGAATCGACCCTGGCAGGGCCAGGTAAACGACAGCATCATTGAGCGGATCAAAGCCGCGATTCCCAATGCCGTGCTGCGAACCACCTTCATCGTTGGGTTCCCAGGCGAAACCGAAGCCCACTTCGAACACCTGCAGTCCTTTGTGCAGCGGCACGAGTTCGACCATGTTGGAGTCTTCACCTTCTCGCCGGAGGAGGGCACAGCCGCCTACAGCCTGCCCAACCCGGTGCCCCAGCAGGTGATGGATCAACGACGCGATGCCCTGATGACGATTCAGCAGCCGATTTCCCTGCGCAAAAACCAGGCCGAGATCGGTCGGGTAGTCGATGTTCTGATCGAGCAGGAAAATCCTGAGACGGGTGAACTGGTGGGCCGCTCGGCCCGGTTTGCCCCTGAGGTTGATGGCTTGGTGTACGTTCAGGGCGCTGCCCGGCTTGGAACAATTGTGCCGGTCGAGATCAGGGATGCCGATGTTTACGATCTCTACGGCCATGTGGCCGATAGGGCAAGTCAACTGCAAGGCGCTCTGCGCTCCCGGTCTAATTAGCCGCGATTCCCTGGCTTTAGTTCTGTCTTTCAGGTTCTATTTCCATCATTTAGATCCAATAGATCCAAATCCTGATCTTTCACGTTTCAAATTCACCCTGTTCAAGGAGCGTTAATGACTCTTTCATTCAATAGTCTCGGTCTGTCGGAAGCGCGAGTGCGCCATCTGGAAAAAGCAGGCTTTGTTAATCCCACTACGATTCAGGCACAGGCGATTCCCCACTTGCTGGCAGGTCGAGATGTAGTCGGTCTGGCCCAGACGGGCACCGGCAAAACGGCGGCTTTCTCGCTGCCGATGCTGGAACGGATCGACCTCAATAGCCATGCGGTGCAGGCCCTAATCCTGACGCCTACCCGCGAGCTGGCCATGCAGGTTTACCAGTCGATTCGCACCCTCAGCGACGACCGCAAGCTGCATGTCCTGCCGATCTACGGCGGTCAGGCGATCGATATGCAAATCCGGCGGCTACAGCGCGGCGCTCAGGTGGTGGTCGGAACGCCCGGACGGGTGCTCGACCTGCTCAGCCGGGGCGATCTGAAGCTGAACAAGCTGAGCTGGATTGTGCTGGACGAAGCCGACGAGATGCTCAACATGGGCTTCATTCAGGATGTGGAAAAAATCCTGGCCCAGGCTCCGGCAGAGCGCCAAACCGCCTTTTTCTCGGCCACCATGGACCCCTCGATTCGCGAGCTGGCCGCCAAGTTCCTGCGCTCGCCGATTACGGTCAATGTCGAGCAGCCCAAGGCCGCCCCGACTCGGATCAACCAAATTGTTTACATGGTGCCCCGAGGCTGGACCAAGCCCCGCGCCCTCCAGCCCATCCTGGAAATGGAAGATCCAGAGTCGGCCCTGATCTTTGTCCGCACCCGTAAGGCGGCAGCCGAACTCACCCGCCAGCTTCAGGCCGCTGGCCACAGCGTCGATGAATACCACGGCGACCTCAGCCAATCCCAGCGGGAGCGGTTGCTGCTGCGGTTCCGTCAGCGTCAAGTGCGCTGGGTGGTGGCTACCGACATTGCGGCTCGGGGTCTGCATGTGGACGACCTGACCCATGTGATCAACTACGACCTGCCCGACAGCCTGGAAAGCTATGTCCACCGAATTGGCCGGACGGGACGGGCCGGGAAAGAAGGCACGGCCATTTCGCTGCTGCACCCGCTCGACAAACGCAAACTGCGCGACATTGAGCGCCATATCCGCCAGCGGCTGGAGATTGGCACGATCCCAACCCGAGCCGAGATTGAAGCCCGCTACCTCAAGAAACTGGAAAATCAGCTGCGCGAAGCGATCTCCAGCGAACGGATCGCCTCCTTCCTGCCGATTGTGGCCCAACTGAGCGAAGAGTTTGAACCCCACGCGGTTGCGGCGGCAGCTCTGCAAATGGCCTACGACCAGACGCGCCCCAGCTGGATGCGGTCGGATCAGGGCTATATGGAGGAGCCAATCGAGGATTCGCGGCCCCGGTCCTCTGGCCCCAAGACCAAGCCGGTGAAGCGGCGGCCCAACGCGGTTTCTTCCTGATTTGGCCGAGGCGACTCTAAACTAGATATCCTTTGAAGGGGCAGGGCTACGAGCCGCCAGTCTAGATTGTCTGGACTGCGGCGGGGCTTTGTCCCTTTGAGTTTTGCGGATGAGTTGCTGTAGAGACTATGCAAGCCGTAAAAGACTATTTGGCCGCCTGGAATGCAGCCGATGCAGAGGCAAGACATCACCACCTAATGAGCTGCGTGACGCCTGATGTGATGTATCTTGATCCGCACATTGTCGAGCCTGTCTACGGCATTGAAGAGCTGCAAGCCTTGATAGAGCGATTTCGCCAGCGATTTGACCACCGATTAGAACCAGAAGCGGAACTCGACATCCACCATCAGGTGTTTCGATTGGCCTGGCGTTTGCAGCGTGAATCTGGAGCGATTTTGTCGCGGGGGCTGATGGTTGGAGATTTGACAGCCACTGGGTTGATTCAGCGCGTAGTTCATTTTGTCGATCGAACCTGAGCCGCGATCAAGGCTGGTCTTCGGTCAAGTTGCTCGGTTCGCCGGGGTAAAACTGGGAGTCGAGCAGTTCAACCAGACTGTAGGGGGACTCGGCTGGGAAGCTGGAATGCGGCAAATTGGTTTCGGTAACTGCCAGGAGTATTCCTTTTAAGTAGGCCCGACTCAGGGCTGTTTCCAGGTAGGGCTTGAGGCTAGGATTCTCTTCCAGCAGTTCAGCAATCTCTAAGCGTTGAATGCGTAGGGTTGCTAACCAGCTCCGACTGCGAAATTGGGGCTGATATTGCCATTTCAGTAGATGCCCAATCAGCACCGCCAGACGATTGCGAAGCTCTTGACGCTGCTGCTTCCCCAAAGCTTCCAGCTCCTCGATCAGATTAGGCAAATCAACCCGATGCCACTGCTGCTCCCGCAGAAATTTCGCCTGTTCCTGAGTCCAGGCATGAAAATCAGCGTCGTAGAGATTAATTGCGTCGGGAGCCTGCATTTAGCTTGATTCAACCAGAAAGTTTTAGGGCTTCTAACCAATTGTAGGAGATTGGGCAAGAAGGCTATTGGGCGGCTGGTCTGTCGCAGACTGCTTGAGTTCGATAAACCAACCACCAGGCTGATCAGAAAAACGGTGAGCCAGCCGGAGAAGAATGTCATACTGGTTCAGCAGCCTTGTCTGGCCGCTAGCAATGTGATTCAATCCATTGTCCCGCAGCCCGACAAATCGACTACCAGACAACTCCCGTGCTTTCTTCTGAACTCCTGAATCACTACCGCTGCCTCAGCCAGCAGACCTTCACCGTTGTGGATGTCGAGACTACAGGCCGCTATAGCTGGGAGAGCCGAATTACAGAGCTCTCGGTCTTGCAGGCGACGTTAGCTGACGGCGTGATCCGACAGCAGACCGATCTGGTGAATACGGGCACCAAGATTCCGTTTAAAATCGTTCAGTTTACGGGTATTAGCCAGCAGATGGTGGACGAAGCTGCGCCCGCCGAGCAGGTGTTTCCGACCTATCTGCCACTGCTGCAAACAGGCGTTTTGACGGCGCACAACCTGGAGTTTGACTATCCGTTTTTGCAGGCCGAGTTTGCCCGACTGGGCACCAAGTTTGTCCGCTCTGAGGCCGATCAGCTCTGTACCGTGAAGCTGTCGCGGCTGCTGCTGCCCGATCTACCCTCGCGCAGTTTGCCTGATCTGGTGCGACATTTTCAGTTTCCGGTTGGTAAAGCCCACCGGGCCGAGGCCGATACGCTGGCCTGCTGGCTGTTGGTCGAACGGCTGTTTACCGAGCTATTGAACGAAGCCGACGAGGTGCTGCTGGCCCGGTTTCGCCGCCAGTGGATTCCCCTGCGCCAAGCGGCAGAGATTCTGGGCCTGCCTCCGGCAGCAGCCCGCTCCCATTGTGAAGCGGCAGGGCTGGCCTCCCGATTTGCGGGCAAAAATCGCAATGGCACCTGGATGTATCGCCGGGGCGAAGTCGAGCAGATCGCGGCTGCCGATGTCGCTAC